>DWVH01000047.1 GCA_019120335.1 Candidatus Enterococcus stercoripullorum | reverse complement strand
CTTCATCACCGGTTCAAATCCGGTTACCGCCTTATATGCCGGCGTGGCGGAATTGGCAGACGCGCTGGACTCAAAATCCAGTGCCCGTTGAGGGCGTGCCGGTTCGACCCCGGCCGCCGGTATTAGACAAGTTTGAATGCTTGTCTTTTTTTTTGGCTCTAATTTATACGTTTATGCGATTTTTTGGTCAAAGAATCCTTATTGGGAATTGCTAACAGTTTCACAAGATAAGAGAGTGCGTGCTGCGAAACAGAACGGCCAAGATATGTAGTTACAGATACGATTAGGTACTTTTTCTTTTTAAATCAACTTAGTATGTTCAGTGGAAAAAAATAGACGGATATTCTCTATAAAGAAAATATCTCGTCTATCTATCATTTGTATAAAACCCATAGATGTGCAGCTTCGTTTTGCAATTCTTCAGGTGTAAACCAGGTGAGAGAATGTTTTTTCTTGGCGTCATCATTGGGATCCAATAACCGAATTTTTTTGCCATTGTAGGCAGATAAAACCATAATATGACCATTTGGGGTGAATTTTCCTGGATTAACGGAAATAAGTACGGGTATACCCTTTTGTAGATAAGGAAGGGAATTTTGAATCCTATCACTTAAATCAAGATATTGGTAGTTATTTTGTTGGGCATATTGCGGAAATATTGCCCAAGAAGTACCCTGATCAGTGTAGTAATCATCTTTCGCCCAGGAAAGTACAGTAGTTGGATTTATTAGTTTTTTTTGCCAATAAGATTCAATCATTGTTAAAGAAGCAATTGCACAGCCATTTTTAGCAAAAGTCGTATCTTCTCCCCAACCATATTTTTTCTTGGCCCATCGTTCATCTGTTTGAAGAATAAGGTAAGAATTTAAGCTTTCCTTGGCTAATTTTTTGCGTGTCTTTTCACCATATGTTCTTTGTGGGTTCTTTTTTTCGAAAGCTAATTGTTTTGCTTTTTCTTGTTTTGCCTTAGCTTTTTCCTTTAAGATTTTTTCTTGTTGTTGTGCCTCGATTTGCTTTTGATGTAAATGATTTTTTACTGAAAAAACCATCAATAAACAGATACATGCAAGAATCAGTAATAAGACTCTTTTCACTTTTTTCTTAAGTTTCCGCCGTTTTTTCTTCGGTTTTTTAGGCCCTATATTTTTTCCTTTTGGTAAAGGCTTCGTTTGCTTTTCCACATGATTCCTCCCATATAAATTGTTAATATGATTTTTACATATTTTAAAAGAAATTGCAATTTTTTTATAGACATAAATAGAAATTGATGTTATACTATCTATTGTTCGGTTAACGAATTAGTTATTAATACGGCGAATGTGGCGAAGTGGTTAACGCACCGGATTGTGGCTCCGGCATTCGTGAGTTCGATTCTCATCATTCGCCCTTTTATTGGGGTATAGCCAAGCGGTAAGGCAAGGGACTTTGACTCCCTCATGCGTTGGTTCGAATCCAGCTACCCCAGTTTGACAGCTTTAGTGAAGGCTGTCTTTTTTATTAATCTATAAAAAGTAATCAATAAAAAGAGCCCACTTGTTCATAGATCAGTGAGCTCGTTTTTTTTATTTCGTTAATAGTAGTTTATCGTCATCTAGTTGTGAACCGCTATTTTTTTGGAACATTTCCATCAGCTCAGGTACGGTTAGCTTTTCTTTGGCTTTTCCTTTGACATCTACAACGATTTGTCCTTGATGGAGCATGATTAGTCGATTGCCGTATTTAATCGCATCATTCATATCATGTGTCACCATAAAGGCTGTTAACTGATGCTCCTGAATTAAACGATTGGTTAAGTCCATAACAGTTGCAGAAGTTTTAGGATCTAAAGCTGCTGTATGCTCATCTAATAGAATTAGTTCTGGACGTACTAGAGTAGCCATGAGCAAGGTAATAGCCTGACGTTGCCCGCCTGAAAGCAAACCAATTTCAGCAGTTAATCGATTCTCTAGACCAAGATTTAAACTCTGTAGTTGTTCGCGGAAAAATTCACGGTTTTTGGCTTTAACACCCGAACTAAATCCACGTTTTTGACCTCTTTTTAAAGCAATAGCCATATTTTCTTCAACTGTTAAACGTACGGCTGTCCCAAGTTTTGGATCTTGAAAGACACGACTGATTTGTCTGGAACGCTTAACAACGGATTGTTTCGTGATGTCTTGACCATTTAATTCAATCTTACCTGTTTCAGTAGGAATAGCACCGGCAATACTATTTAGTAAAGTTGATTTTCCCGCACCATTTCCACCGATGATAGTGATAAAGTCCCCAGATTCAATTTCTAAGTTAATTCCTTTTAACACATGATTTTCGTTAATGGTACCTTTTTCAAAAATTTGATGGAGATTCGTAATTTTAAGGACAGTACTCATTACTTTTGACCTCCTTTTTTGAAAATGTTGTTTAAGCCTAATTTTTGTCTAAGTTGTGGTAGTGATAGACAAACCACTAAAACAATGGCAGATGCTAGTTTTGAGTCACTTGGTTCGACATTAAATTCAAAGACTAAGGCTAAGATGAAACGGTAAATAATTGTCCCAGCAATGAGTGTTAAAAAGCGAATCCATAGTGGCTTGTTGGCAAATAAAACCTCAGCAATAATGATTGAAGCTAATCCGATAACGATGGTTCCAACACCTGAGTTTAAGTCTGCAAAGCCGTTATTTTGAGCAATTAATGCACCAGAAAGGGAAATACAACCATTTGAAATCATATAACCAATCAATTTCATTGTATCTGTATGAATCCCATTTGCTTGACTCATATCGATATTATCTCCAGTGGCACGGATAGCTAAACCAATTTCAGTACGGAAGAATAAATGTAATAGTAAAATCACTAATAAACTTATGATTAAGCCCATTACAATTGCAGCATTGACTTTTGTGAGTCCTAGGTTTTGTAGCCAAGAAAATAATGTATCTTCTCCTAAAAGAGCGATGTTTGGTGCGCCCATGACGCGAGAAGTAACTGAATAAAGGCCAGTCATCGTAATAATTCCGGCTAATAATGCGGGAATTTTCAGTTTCGTATGAAGAATTCCAGAAACTAGGCCGGCCAATACACCACCTAAGAATCCTAGAAGGGTAGCAACCACTGGTGAAAAGCCATGAACGATGCTAATTGCTGCAATTCCACTGCCTAAAGGAAAACTTCCTTCTGCAGTTAAGTCGGCAATATCGAGAATTCTAAATGTAATAAATACCCCAATTGCTAAAAGCGACCATAAGACACCTTGAGATGCAGCTGATTGTAAGAGAAGGGGTAAGTTTGAAATAATACTCATGAAATAATCTCCAATCTATTTAGGGGCAACAATACTTGCTGGATCAATATCTAATGCTTTAGCCATATCTTCATTGACAACAAGTTTTAGTTTTTTCGCTGATTCGATTGCAGTTGTTGCTGGTTTTTCTTTACCATCCAAAATTTTAGCAGCCATTAAGCCAGTTTGTTTCCCTAATTCTTTATAATCTATTCCGTAAGTTGCTAAACCACCTGTTTCAACTTGTTC
>DWVH01000046.1 GCA_019120335.1 Candidatus Enterococcus stercoripullorum | reverse complement strand
TTTTTTCTGCAAGAGTATTATAGCATAGTTTCTAAATGCTTGTATACTTAATCAATAAATGTTTAAGTATAATTGAAAGAGTCGCGTTTATTAGGTGATTGTGTTCAAACGGTTTAAATGGTCTCATAATTATGCGTAATTTAGAAAAAAAGCAAAAATATGATATGAAATAAAAACAAATAAAGAAGGAAAAATATGAAAAAACTATCTCGTACATTATTAGCTGAAAAAATCTTAAAACGTCGCAAGGATTTTAGCCTTACGCAAGCGCAACTATCAGAACAAACAGGGATTAACTGTTTGGTGATTGGTCGCATTGAAAAACAAGAATACACACCTTCAATTGAGCAGTTAGAAAGATTATCTGAAGTGCTACAATTTGATCATACAGAACTATTCATCACTCAAGGAGAAAACAAACTAGTCAAATTTGCGACTAAAAAGCAATATAAAATCGCAGTAGCTGGGACTGGTTACGTAGGCTTATTGATTGCGACTCTTTTGGCCCAACATCATGAAGTTGTGGCTGTTGATATTGTGCCAGCAAAAGTAGATTTAATTAATCAGCGAAAATCGCCAATTCAAGATGACTATATCGAAAAATATTTAGTTGAAAAAGAATTAAATCTAACTGCCACTTTAGATGGGAAGTCTGCTTATCAAGAGGCTGATTTTGTCGTGATTGCCGCACCAACGAATTATGACTCACAAAAAAATTATTTCGATACCTCTGCTGTGGAATCGGTTATTGAGGAAGTATTGTCTGTAAATCCTACAACCACGATGATTATCAAATCGACCATTCCAGTGAGTTATACAGAAAGTGTCCGTTCCAAATATCAGACAGCTAACCTACTATTTAGTCCGGAATTTTTACGTGAATCAAAAGCGCTGTATGATAATTTATATCCTTCAAGAATTATTGTGGGCTGCGATGAACAAAGTCGTGGAGAAGCCGAAATATACGCATCACTTTTACAACAAGGAGCCATCAAACAAGACATTCCGACACTATTTATGGGATTTACCGAAGCAGAAGCAGTCAAATTGTTTGCAAATACTTATTTAGCTTTGCGTGTATCTTATTTCAACGAATTAGATACTTACGCCGAATCAAAAGGACTCAATACCCAACAAATTATCGAAGGCGTCTGTCTAGATCCACGTATTGGTACTCACTATAATAATCCAAGTTTTGGATATGGTGGTTATTGCTTGCCTAAAGATACTAAGCAGCTATTGGCGAACTTCCAAGATATCCCACAAAACATGATGACGGCCATCGTTGAAAGTAACCGTACCAGAAAAGACTTTATTGCTGATCAAGTATTAAGTTTAGCTGGTTATTACGATTATAGTGATAGCCCAGAATTTAATGAACATAAGGAAAAACAAGTCACAATCGGGGGCTATCGCTTAACCATGAATAGTCAGTCGGATAACTTCCGTCAAAGCTCAGTCCAAGGTGTCATGAAGCGTATCAAAGCTAAAGGTGCTGAGGTAATTATTTATGAGCCAACATTGGAAGATGGTAGCACGTTTTTTGGAAGTGAAGTCGTGAATAGACTTGCACGATTCAAGAAAAAAGCCGATGTAGTCATTGCTAATCGCTGGGATAATGAATTAAAAGATATAGAGAAAAAAGTCTTTACTAGAGATATATTTAGAAGAGATTAAGTGAGAAAATCATATATTTAAGAATAGCTGTTGAATATATTGAAGGTGTAAAAATGGTATAAATGAATAATATATATATTTAAGGAGTCTTTACTATAAATTGGTAGAGACTCTTTTTATATGTTGATAAAAATTAACCTCGTGATTAGAGATTGATTTTTACCCCCAAAATATATTGGGGAGGTTCTTATATAATGATTTAGGATTGCTCTTCATAGAGATGTGTCAAGAAGTTAAAATATTGTATTGAAAATGTAATATTATATTTTGTACGTTTAAGCGTTAATAATTCTGAATTTATCTTAAAATAGATGAATAGTTATTTTATGAAAATTATTGTAAAATAAATCTTGATATATCAACGTGTAAATGGTAATCTGTCGGTATAGTCTGTATGATAAATAGTTGACAATTTATATATCTATTTGATATACATAAAACTTTATTGGAGTGAATGAATAGTGTGTAAAGGCATGGGGGATAGTAAAATGGAATATACTGAATCTGTCGATACTATTACAATTGATGGTCCAGAGGTTCAACCATTAAAAGAGTATTTATTACATAAAAAAGGATATCTGGTAGAAAAACGCCTGATTGATATTATTGGTTCAATTGTGGGTGTTGTTCTAACGATACCCTTTATTTTTATTGTCGGCATTGCAATTAAATTAGAAGCAAAAAGTTTGAAAGCAAAAGTCTTTTTTGTCCAAGAGCGTGTCGGAAAAGATGGAAAACTATTTAAGATGATTAAATTCCGTTCGATGCAAGAAGATGCCGAAGAACAACTTAAGAACTTATTACATAAAAATGAAGTCAAGGGTGCCATGTTTAAAATGAAAAATGATCCTCGTGTCACTCGAGTAGGGAAGTTTATTCGTAAGACAAGCATTGACGAGTTGCCGCAATTCTTTAACGTGTTGATTGGTGATATGAGTCTTGTTGGTCCTCGTCCACCATTGATGCGTGAGGTTGTTCAGTATTCTGATAAAGACAAAGCTAGACTATTAGTTAAACCGGGGATTACCGGATTGTGGCAAGTGACTGTAAGAAATAATGCCGATTTTGATGTGATGGTTCAGCTTGATTTTAAATATATCAAGCAATTAAGTATAAAAAATGATTTGAAAATTATATTTAAAACAGTTGCTGCTGTGGTACATCCAAATGGAGCTTACTAAAATTTTATATTTTGAGTATCATTTAAGGAAAGTCAAAGCGTATATTGTTTTAATTTTTGGTATTATAAGTTAGTGGAAATTGTTTTGATTTTGTTATTCTTTAATTGTAATAGTGACGAAAGTAGGGGTAATAGATTATGAAGATTTTAGTTACAGGTGCCAATGGTTATTTAGGGTCCGGAATTGTGAAGGCAATATTAGATAGTGGAAATGAAGTTATAGCAACTGATTTAAACATAGATAATATAGATTCTCGAGCGAAAAAAGTGATGTGTAATTTATTTGAGGTAGAAGATCCTTTTGAATACTTTGGTAAGCCAGATGTACTTTGTCATCTAGCTTGGAGAGATGGTTTTGTACATTATTCAAAAGCACATATTGATGATTTACCTTTTCATTTTGAGTTTATAAAGAATATGATAGAATCCGGCTGTAGCCACATTGCGGTTATGGGAAGTATGCATGAAATTGGTTTTTTTGAAGGTTCTATAAATGAGAATACTCCATGTCATCCTACAACACCATATGGTATAGGAAAAAATGCACTTAGAGATTTAACAGAAATGTTGTGTAATCAATACAATTGTGTATTTCAATGGATGAGAGGTTTTTATATTGTAGGCAATGTGAAATATGGGTCATCTATCTTCTCAAAAATTTCTGCTTCAGTAGAAGAAGGTAAGAAAGTATTTCCTTTTACGTTAGGACAAAATCAATATGACTTTATTGATTATGAGGACTTTTGTGTTGATGTTGCTGCAGTAGTAGGGCAAAGTCAGGAGCAAGGGATAATCAATATTTGTTCAGGAAGACCTGAAAAGTTAGCTGACAGGGTAGAAAGATTTATTAAGGAAAATAATTATAATATTAGCTTACAGTATGGTGTGTTTCCAGATAGACCATATGATTCAAAAGCAATTTGGGGAGATAGTTCTAAAATAGAGAAAATCATGAGATTAAGTCGGGAGAATGTGTAAATGAAGTTATTGCTGATAATGCCGAAATTTTTTAACTATCCGGAATTTATTATTGAAGAGTTAAAATTAATGGGCTACGAAGTAGACTTCTTCGATGATAGACCAAGTACTAATGCCTTTATTAAGGCAGTTATTCGTTTGAATAAAAATTTGATTAACATATATATAAAAAAATATTTTTCTAAGATGATGGATACAGTTAATAGTAAGAAATACGACGTAGTACTAGTAATTTCAGGTCAATCTCTATCTTTTAGTGAGGATATGTTTGCAGAATTAAAATCATCTCAATCACAAGCAAAATTTGTTTTATACCAATGGGATTCACAAAAAAATTTTCCATATATTGAAAAATTCCAGCATTTTTTCGATAAATGTTATTCATTTGATAGATTGGATGCTCAAAATAATAAAAGACTTACTTTTTTACCATTATTTTATGCAAGAAAATTTGAAGCATTGGGTAGTATTAATTTTCAAGAATTTGTTTATGATTTTTGTTTTGTGGGAACTGCACATCCAAAGAAATATAAATTTATAAGTATAATAAGCAATCAATTGCAGAAAATATACTCAAAACAATTTATTTATTATTACTTTCCATCTAGAATAGTTTATATATACAGAAAAGTTAGAAATAAGGAATTCAGAAGGGCAAGGTATAATGAATTTCATTTTGAGCCTTTAAGTAATGAAATTTTTAATGAAATATATAATACATCAAGATGTATACTTGATTCTCCGCAAGATAATCAGGTTGGTTTAACAATTAGAGTAATTGAGGCACTCGGTGCAAAGAAAAAGTTAATTACAACTAATGAAGATGTTGTAAACTACGATTTTTATCGTGAAGAGAATATATATATATATAATGGAAAATTTGATTTAGATAATATTTTTTTTAATAGTGAATATAGAGAGATAGAAAATGAAATTTATGAAAAATATTCTTTGAGACATTGGCTTAAAGTGATTTTGGAGGAGTAGAATGCATCCAGTAAAATATTTGTGGGCTATGAGAGCATTAATATATAGACCAATTTTTAAACACATTGGTTTTATGTCGTATATTGGGAAACCGTGTTTTATAGAAGGGGCAAAACGAATTCATATAGGTTCTAAAACCCGTATATTTCCAGGCATAAGAATGGAGGCCCATGGAAATGGTAAAATTTCTATAGGCGATAATTGTGCAATTGAACAAAATGTTCATTTGACTGCTGCAGATAATGCACTTGTTATTGAAGATAATGTTACTATTTTGGCAAATAGCTTTATTACAAATATAAACCATAACTATGAAAATATTTCATGTTCGGTTTTGGAACAAGGCTTCAATGTTAAAAATACAAGAATTGGTGAAGGGTGTTTTATTGGACATGGTGCTGCAATTCAAGCAGGTACAATTTTAGGTAAACATTGTATTGTTGGTACGAACAGCGTAGTAAAAGGAGAGTTTCCTGATTATTGTGTAATAGTTGGGGCACCTGCAAAAATTATTAAAGTATATAATAAAGATAGTGAGAAATGGGAAAGGTTTGAAAATGGAGATGATTAAAGATAATTCTATTTCTGTAGTGGTACCAGCTTTTAATTGCCAAGATACCATTTCACGTGTGATAGATTCTATAAGATACCAGACAAAGTATTCATACATAAAAGAGATTATCGTAGTAAATGATGGTTCAACAGATAACACTTTATCTCAATTAAAAAAGAATGACTTAGATGATAAAATGGTTATTATTTCGCAGAAAAACGGTGGGGTATCAAAAGCTAGGAATGTTGGAATGGAATATGCGACAGGTGAATGGATTGCATTGTGTGATTCAGATGATATTTGGTTAAATAATAAAATAGAAATTCAAGGTCAAATTCTAAATATGCATGATGATATAGATTTTTTAGGTGGGAATCACAGTGAAAATGCTCAAAAAATATTTTTTTTTGATTTAAAGAAATTAACTAAGTTAAATACTCTTTTCTTGTGTTTCAAAGTTCTTCCACAGACATCTACATGTATTTTTAAAAGAAAAATATATGAACAAATAGGTGGATACGATGAGTCGCAAACACATGCAGAAGATATTGGATATTTTCTAAAAATATCACATTTCTATAAGTATTATTACTCACCAGAGCAAGTAGTCATTTATGGTGATGGTAAAAAAGTTGGAGAGAACGGCCTTTCTTCAAACTTAAAGAAAATGCACGAAGGTTTTTTAAACAATTATAAAAGAATGTATAAATCAGGATATATATCATACTTTACCTATTTATGTGCTTCTCATTATGAAAATTTAAAATATTATGTAAGGTTGTATAGAAAAAATGAAAGTAAAAAAAATAATTGTTTACATTGATAGTTTAAATGCATCAGGCGGCATGGAAAGAATAGTATATAATTTAATAAATCATTGGAAACAAAAGTACGAAATTGTTCTCATTACGAAGGATAATGGTAAGTGCTATTATGGACAACTAAAAAATATTAGAATGCACTCAATTAACAATCCGAAAAATTTAAACATGAACAATAGATTGTCAAGAGTATTGATTACCGCAATTAATATGTTCAAATCAATTCATTTTTTGAAAAAAATGATTTTTAAAAATATTACTGAAGATACTATTGTGTATACAGTGACTCCTTTAAACGTTTTTGAATTATTTTTAGCAGGAGTTGATCCAAAAAGAATAGTTGCTTCAGAACATGGATCTGCTTACGGTATAAATAAAGTTTATAAAATGATAAAAAAAATTGTTTATCCAAAGGTTAAGGCGATTTCCGTTCCAAATAAAATGGATACAGATTATTACATAAAATCTGGATATAATGCAGTCTATATTCCCCATATTTTATATATTGACAATAGAAATGAAGATAAAAATTCTCTTGAAAATCATATAATTTTAAATGTAGGAAGACTTACACCTGATAAAAGACAGGAATTACTTATTAGAGCATGGGAAAAAAATGATGAGAAAAATGATTGGGAATTATGGATAGCTGGAGAGGGAGAACTTAAGGAATATTTAGAAAAACTGGTGAAAGAACTTAATTTAAGTGATAGTGTAAAGTTTATTTCCGCGAGTAAAAATATTGAAGATATATACAGAAAGGCATCATTTTTTGCATTTTCATCTAGATTTGAAGGGTTTGGCTTGGTGTTACTGGAAGCAATGTCATATGGTATTCCATGTTTATCATTTGATTGTCCAAGTGGACCTCGTGATATTATCCAAGATAATTATAATGGTTATTTAATACAAAATAATAATGTTGAAATGTACATAAAAGCGTTAAAAAAAATTAGCACTAGCAATACCGAAGACAGAAGAAAAATGGGAAATCAAGCTTGGAGTACATTTCTTAATTGGGACAATAAGGAAATTTTAAAAAAATGGGAGGAACTATTTAATGAATGATAAAATATCTGTTATTTTGACCACATATAATGGCGAAAAATATATAGTTTCACAGTTGGATAGTTTACGAGAGCAAACGGTCTTACCAAATGAAGTAGTTATTTGTGATGATTGCTCTAGTGACAAAACAATTGCTATTATAAAGGAATACATAAAGAAATACAATTTATTTAATTGGCACTTATATGTGAATGTTAAAAATCTAGGTTGGGTAAGAAATTTTTATCGTGGAGTAAATTTGGCAACTGGAGATTTAATTTTTTTTTGTGATCAAGATGATGTTTGGGATAAAGATAAACTTCGAAATATGATATTGATATTTAATGATAAAAAGATTAATGTACTCTCATGCAAATGTCAATATATTGATGCAAATGGAAAAAAAATTTCTGTTTCATATAGTGAATTACCGTTTAGTAAGAAAGGTAATTCAAAATTAATCAAACATAATTTTTCTGATAAGTTTACCTATTCAATTTATCCAGGTTGTACTATGGCAGTAAGAAAAGAATTTTGGGATGCAATTATGTATAGGAATAAAGTAAGTAAACAACAATATCTTCCACATGATGCAGTTACTTGGAAAATGGGTGTATTGACTGATAGTGCATATGAATTGAATGAAGAATTAATTAAATATCGTTTACATGACAAAAATGCTAGCAAACCTCAAGATAGCATCAATAGAAATTTCAAAAAGAGAAGTACTAGGGTAAAAGAAATTGAATATGTACTGTCGCAGTTGGAAAGTATAAAAGAATTATATTCTAAAACTAAATTTGTGAATGTGGATATTTTATACGAGCTTGATGGAATAATATATTTCCATAAACTAAGAAAAAAATATCTGGAAGATGAAACTACTATTATTTCTCTTTTGACTAGAATAAAGTATTATCGAGACATAAAAATGTTTTTAGGTGATGTCTTGGCCAAAAAAAGAAAGGGAAGATAACTTGTTGTTGATATTTTATTTATTTGATTTATTTGTTGTTTATTTATCATGGAAAAGTTTTAAAGATATAGTTAATCCAATTTCAATAACATCATTTACTTGGCTGTTGTTTTTGTTTCTTTATAACATAATATCGATAGGAAATGAAGGTTATAGAAAATTAAGTACATTATTCTATCTAAGTGTAATAATATATATTGCCACATTCTCGCTTGTATGTTTATTGTTTATAAAGAATGTAAAACAAAATCAAAATAGGAATATTTTTAATTTAGACACTATTAATGTATCACGAAATCTTGTTGAGGGTATTATTTGGTTTGCGATATTAGCGAATGTTTATTATATTTTGACGCTTTTCAATTATGCAGGTACATTTAATGTGATAGATGTTATTTATCATATTAGAAACTCTGCAAGAGGTGATGGGTCAGTAGCTTTTTCATCAGCAATAAAATTAGGTTCGTTATTATTTAATTTTTCTCCATTAATTTTATGTTATGTTTTTTTATATGATGTAAAGATTAAGAAATATAAAGTTGCAATTTTAATCTCAGAAATATTTTTTATTTCTTTACTACTAGCAACAAAAGGTAGAATTCTAAGATTTGCAATATTAATGATAATAATTCTAAGAAAGAAATTATCTAAACGAAAATTTTATTTTTCTATGATAATTATGATTCCAATTTTTATTATTTTAATTTCAATACTTACCATCGGTAGAGATCATACTTATTTTGAAATGTATAGTGTTGAAGATTATATATTTTTATATTTACTCTCACCGATACCAGCATTTGATAGATTGATTAGTGGCGAATTAAGTTATTTTAGTAATGGTTTTGGAGTGAGAATTTTTTCTTTCATGTATGAAAAAATAATAAACCCACTTTTTGATATTAATCCATATTATGTTGACCCAGGTTATATTTATGTTACTACAGAACATGGTAAGATTACTACCAATGTAGAAACAATTTTAGGTAGTTACTATATGGATTTCGGTTTTGTAGGGGTGATAATTTGTGGATTAATTATGGGGACTATTTTTGGATTTTCTTATAAGAAAATGCGAAGTACAAAAAAATCAGAATATACAATTTTTTATGTTCTTAATGTTCCTTACTTATTTTTTCAAACTTTTGGAGACTTCCTAATGCCTACATTTACAATTACTGTTCAGGAATTTCTTTCAGCAGTAATTTTAGCATTTGTTTTTAGAAAATTCAGTATAGGAAAAAAGAATGATAGGGGTAGTGTATGAGTAAAAGCAAAGTATTAAAAGCAGGAATGGGGTATATCATAGGAAATTATTTATTAAAGGGTATATCTTTTATCACGATTCCTCTGTTTTCAAGATTAATGTCTACTTCAGAATATGGATTATTTAATACATTTATTGCATATGAATCGATTGTTTATATATTTATCGGGTTTGCATTGCATTCAAGTTTTAAAAATGCAAGATATAAATTTATCGAATCTGATAATGAAACCACTCGATATGATAGGTATGTATCTTCCGCAATATTATTTGTTTTAATTAATATTTTTATATGGAGTCTAGTTTTAATTTTTTTTTATAATGATATCAGTGGTATTTTCAAACTTGATAAGTTTAGTATTTTATTAATATTATTATATAGTGGTGGAATGGCAATTCTCGCATGTTATAATTCATATATAAGCTTGGAATACAAATATGAATCATTCTTGAGAATTTCTTTTTTTAATGCAATATCAAATGTTGCTATTTCCTTACTTTTAATGGTTACTTTCCTTCATAATAATAGATATCTTGCTCGAATAATTGGTTCAACAATTCCAGTTGTAATATTGTCAATTTATATATGTTATATTTTTTTTAAAAGACAGGCTCCTTTTTTTAAAAATATAGATTTAGTTTGGGGATTAAAATATAGTTTACCAATAATACCGCATGGCATCAGTCAGGTAATCTTAACTCAGTTTGATAGAATAATGATAATGCATATGATAGGTTCAACTACATCAGGGATATATAGTTTTGCTTATAACATATATTCTATTATTGCTGTTACTTCATCTTCGTTAGATAATGTATGGAATCCGTGGGTTTATGAAAAGCTACATAATAAAGAGTATAATTTGATTAGACATTATAGTACAATCTATGCTGTATTTATGTTGATTTTTTCTATATCTGTTATTTTACTTAGTCCAGAATTAATAAGCATTTTGGGTGGTGAAAAATATCGTGAAGCAGTATATAGTGTAATTCCCATAATAGCAAGCGGTTTTTTTTCCTTTTTATATACATTACCTGCAAGTATTGAGTATTATAATGAGAAGACAAATTATATTGCGATTGGAACGGCAATAGCAGCCGTCATAAATATTATTCTAAACTTTTTTTGTATTCAAGAATTTGGATATATTTCTGCAGCTTTTACAACATTACTTACGTATATTTTATATTTTATAGTACATTATCTTATTTCAATTAAACTTCATGGTAGTTGTTTGTTTAATACTAAAATTATTCTTGTCATGTGTCTCATACTTTTTGCTACATCATTTTTAACTTATTGTACCATTTCAAATATTATTGCTAGAATTTCATTATTAATGGGTTGTGTCTTTTTTTCAGTAGTTATATTTTTTAAGAATGATGATGTGCGAAAAATAATAAAACACTATAAAAAATGATAGAGGGAGTTTTTTAGAATTTATGAAAATAGTTACGCAAAAAGAAATTCAGAAATCAATATTAGATGTTTTTGTTGAAGTAGATGCAATTTGTAAGGATCAACGTATTAACTATTGGGCGGCATATGGTACCCTAATTGGAGCTGTGCGACATAAAGGCTTTATTCCGTGGGATGATGATTTAGATATTTGTATGGCTAGAAATGATTATGAAAAATTCTTAAATTTTATGCGAAATAATTATAAAGGTAATTTATATATTGACACTTATAAAAATAATAAATCTTATCCATATTATATTACTCGGATAGTTGGTAATGGTTTAAAATTTGTGTTTGATGATTATAATTATGTTTCTGGTCCATTTATTGATATTTATCCAATTGATGGTATGGGAAATTATAATGATAGAAAATATTGGGAGAAAAAACGATGGTATATTGATTTAATTAGAAAAGGACTTACTTATTCAAAAAGTAAAAAAGTACTATTAGGTAGTTCATTTCTCCGTAAATTAATTAAATTACCGATTATTATTCTGAGTAAGTTGTTGGGAACTAACTTCTTTTTGTTTCAAATAGATAAACTTTCAAAAAAATTTACATGGGAAGAAAGCGATTATGTAGGATTACCAGTATGGGCAAATAAATTTTATTTTCATCAAAAAAATTATTTTGATGAAACGGTTAGAGTACCATTTGAAAATTGTTACATAAATATCCCTTCTGATTATGATTCTATTCTTAGAGAAATATATGGTGATTATATGGAGTTGCCATCGAAAGATAAAAGAGTTCCTCAACATGGTTATAAAGTTTATAAAAAATAATATAAAAATTGATTAAAGGAATGTAGTTAATGATGAAAATACTCGACTTTGAAGTTATAAAGGAAACATGTGGAAATATAGATACATCAGAATTCTTGACATGGGTAAATGATGCGTTCGTTAGGAAAAATGAATATGTAATGCCAGTTAAAACCAGATTAAACCAGCAAAATGGAAATTATTTTGCTGTAATGCCGTGTATTAATGATAAATATGCAATGGTAAAGATGATTGGAAGACATGAATTAAAAGATGGAGAAAAAAGAGCAACGATGATGAGCGATATGTTGGTTTATGAATCGGATACTGGGATTTTGAAAGCTGTTATGGATGGAGAATACATTACTACACTTCGGACTGGTTCAGTTGCTGCCCATGCTGCAATAACTTATTGTAAAGAAAATTCTTCAATAATTGGATGTATAGGATTAGGAAATATTATGACAGTTTGTTTAGATGTTTTGTTAGGAAGTGATCCCAAACGGAATTGGACTGTTAAATTACATAAATACCATAATAATGAACTTAGGATTATTCAGAGATATTCTAAATATAGTAATGTGAAATTTGTTGTCTGTGATAGTTATGAAGAAACTATCACAGATTCTGATATTATTTTTTCTGCAGTTACAAGGGTTACTGAAAATTTTTGCGATGATTCTGTATATAAAGAGGGCTGTACAGTTATTCCAATTATGACGATGGGGTTTCAAAATTGTGACCTTTTTTTTGATAAGATATTTACAGATGAAATTAATCAAATTAGAAATTTTAAATACTTTAATAAATTTAAATCACTATCAAATACAACGGATGTATTACTAAAATTAAAAAAAGGAAGAGAAAGCAATACAGAGCGTATATTAGTCTATAATTATGGCTTAGCAATCCATGATTTATATTTTGCTTCAAAAATATTAGACACTTCAAATAAGTTTACAGAGATAGAGTATAATTATTGTAAGGAAAAATATTTTATGTAGGTATATTTATTAACTAACTATAATAATTTAGTAATTGGAGTGGAATATATGTTAAATTTTACTGTTGGACCAGTAATGTCGTCACAAAATATATTAGATATCGGAGGGATGCAAGTTCCGTATTTTCGAACAGAAGAATTTTCTAGAATAATGTTGGAAAATGAACAGTATATATTGAGGTATTCAAAAGCCTCATCTGGATCAAAGGTTGTTTTTATGACTTGTTCGAGTACAGGATCAATGGAATCAGTTGTAATGAATTGCTTTTCCAAAAATGATTTGGTTTTAGTAATTAATGGTGGTAGTTTTGGACATCGTTTTATTGAACTATGTGAGATACATCAAGTGCCATTTATTTCTTTAGATTTAGAACCTGGGAGAAAACTTACAAGAGAACATTTATATGAATTTGAGGGAAAAGGTATTACCGGCTTACTCGTAAATGTAGATGAAACATCAACAGGCGTTCTTTATGATACAAATATGATTGGAGAATTTTGTAAAAAGAATGATATCTTTTATGTATGTGATTGTGTATCTTCCTTTTTAGCAGATTCATTTGATATGCAAAAATGTGGAGCGGATGTTATGATTACTGGTTCGCAAAAGGTATTAGCATGTCCTCCTGGAATATCAATTATTGTGCTCTCTCCACGTGCAATTCAAAAAGTAAAAGATAATAATGTAAGAACCATGTATTTAAATTTAAAGAATGCTCTAATAAATCAAGAACGAGGTCAAACACCATTTACTCCCGCAGTAGGAATTTTACTTCAGATTAATGCTCGATTGAAAGAAATAGAGTGGAACGGTGGTACAGACGCTGAAATTGAAAGAATTGCGGCTCAAGCACAAGACTTTAGAGAAAAAATAAGGGAGTTGCCTTTTGAATTAGTATCAGAATCCCCTGCGAACGCCGTTACATCAATTCGTCCATTAACAGCTAAGGCGTATGATATTTTCTTGAAATTAAAAAATGAATATGACATATGGGTTTGTCCTAATGGTGGAGATTTGAAAGATGTTATTTTTAGAGTCGGGCATATAGGGGCGTTAACTTGTGAAGATAATACTATATTAATTAATGCTTTCAAGGATATGCAGAGTAAAGGTTTTTTATAGCAGTGAGTAAGGAGGATTCCTGTGAATGATTAAAGTAATCACATATGGAACATACGATCTTTTGCATTACGGTCATATTAAATTATTAGAAAGAGCTAAAGCTTTAGGTGATTATCTTATTGTTGGAGTCACAGCAGATGATTTTGATAAATCACGTGGAAAAATTAATGTGCAACAATCCTTGATGCAACGTATTGATGCAGTGAGAGCTACTGGTATTGCTGATGAAATAATAATTGAAGAGTATGAAGGACAGAAAATAGATGATATTCAAAGGTTTGGTATTGATATTTTTACTGTTGGCTCAGATTGGCGAGGAAAATTCGATTATCTGAATGAGTATTGTAAAGTTGTATACTTAGATAGAACAGAGGGAATCTCAAGTTCTGAAATTCGATCTGAAAGAAAAAAAATTAAATTAGGAATTGTTGGTGAACAATTCCTTGCAGAAAAAGTTGCTCATGAGTGTAATTATGTAAATGGAATTGAAGTTAGTGGTGTTTATACAACGAATACTGATATTAAAATTGGAAAAAAATTTGATACCTTCGATGAGCTATTGAATTGTTCTGACGCATTGTATATTATATCGCATCCAACATTACATTTTAAACAAATAAAAAAAGCCATAGATTTAAAGAAACATGTATTATGTGAAGCCCCAATTGCGTTAAGTTTGGAAGAAAGTAGAAAATTACATCAACTTGCAGATGAAAAAGGTTGTATTTTGATGGACGCTTTAAAAACAGCTTATTCAACAGCTTATTCAAGAATGATACTTTTAGCTAAAGGAGGTAAAATAGGAAAAATCATTTCTATAGACGCAACTGCTACAAGTTTAAGAGATATTAACTTGATTTCAAAAAATAATGTCTCGCATACTTGGAATAGTATTTGCGCATGGGGACCAACATCTATGTTACCAATATTTCAAATTTTAGGTACTGACTATTGTAAGAAATTAATAATTTCAAAGTTGTTGAATGATGATTTTGATATTTTTACGAAAGTCGAGTTTATTTATGATGATTCAGTTGCAACTCTAAAAGTTGGAAAAGGTGTTAAATCCGAGGGAGAATTACTTATTTCTGGAACAAAAGGGTATATATACGTTCCTGCTCCGTGGTGGAAAACTGATTATTTTGAAATACGCTATGAAAATCCAAATGACAACAAACGTTACTTTTATCAATTGGATGGTGAGGGTATACGATATGAGTTGGTTGCCTTTATGGATGCAATACAAAGCAAACATCACCCCACTTACATAAGTAGAGATGTTTCGAATGCAATCTGTAATGTTATAGAAGACTTTTATGCGAGAAAAGATTTCTTCGAGTTAAAATAAATAATATGTTATTTAATTAAATAGAAATTACTTCTGTATTAATATATTAAGGTGTGTATTATGGATAAATACTTTGGTACAGATGGGGTGCGCGGTGAATCAAATGTTGAACTAACCCCAGAATTAGCATTTAAATTAGGTCGATGTGGTGGTTACGTGTTAAGTCAGCATGAAACAGGACGTCCAAAAGTTTTAGTAGGACGCGATACACGTATTTCAGGCGAATTATTGGAGCATGCCTTAATTGCTGGTCTACTTTCTGTGGGGATTGAAGTGTACCGTCTTGGAGTTATTTCTACGCCAGGTGTGGCTTATTTAACACGTACACAAAAAGCAAGTGCAGGTGTGATGATTTCTGCCTCACACAATCCAGCGCAAGATAATGGGATTAAATTCTTTGGTAGTGATGGCTTTAAATTGATTGACGATCAAGAACTAGAGATTGAAGCTTTATTAGATGCCGAAGTGGACGAATTACCACGACCTTCAGCACAAGGCTTAGGAACAGTTAATGAAATGTCAGATGGCTTGATTAAGTATGCTGAATTTTTAGCTGAAACGATTCCTGGCGATTTATCTGATATGAAAATCTGTTTGGATGCAGCACATGGCGCGACTACTCCAGTTGTAAATCGCTTATTTAAACAATTGAATGCGGATTTTTATACAATTGGTGCAAATCCAGACGGTTTAAATATTAATGACGGTGTTGGTTCGACTCATCCAGAAGCTTTAAGTGAATTCGTCCGTGTGAAAGGGGCAGATGTTGGTTTAGCATTTGATGGGGATGGAGACCGTATCATTGCTGTAGATGAGCTGGGAAATATTGTGGATGGCGATAAGATAATGTATATCTGTGCAAAATATCTTGCGGCTAACCATCGATTGAAGAAAGATACGATTGTAACCACTGTGATGAGTAATCTAGGGTTTCATCGTGCCGTTGAAGAAATTGGTCTGAAAGATGTTGTAACTAAAGTTGGTGACCGTTATGTAGTGGAAGAAATGCGTAAGAACGGTTATAACTTTGGTGGCGAACAATCAGGACATATGATTTTCTTAGATTACAATACAACAGGTGACGGTATTCTTTCTGGGTTACAATTATTGAATATCATCAAGGAAACAGGTAAAACCTTATCTGAGTTAGCCAGCGAAGTCACGATTTATCCGCAAAAATTGGTTAATGTTCGCGTGACGGATAAAAATCATGTCATGGATCATCCAGTGATTCGCGAAACAATTGAAAAATCGGAAGCTGCATTAGGTGAAACAGGGCGGATCTTGGTTCGTCCATCCGGTACCGAGCCGTTGTTGCGTATCATGGCTGAAGCACCAACTGATGAATTGGTGAATTACCATGTAGATACTATTGCTCAAGTCGTTAAAAAACAAATCGGCTTAGAAGACTAACGGAGCTCATTGCCAATAATCGCTCTTTTGGCAATTTAGCTTATATAGATGATTCTCCCCATAAGTTTGGGTCAGTTGTGATTCCTAACTTGCGGAGAATTTTAAGAGAGAAGATTGAATATATTTTTTTATTTGTTTTAATGAGAGGTTCTAGTTCATGGATACGATTCACTATCTAATATGGTCAGAGGAAGCACAAGAAAAATGTAAAATTAGCTCTATCTGTACCTAAAAATATCAACACTATTTCAAAAAAGAAGCCTGAATGTTTCTCAATTTGAAAAAATGATAGCATATCAAGCTATTTGACGTACACCCACCATCCTACCCAACGCTTACTTTTTTCGCGTATAATAAAGAAAAATCTTGAGGAGTTAACGAAGATGTCATCATCAGAAAAAACGATTAAAACACTAACAAAAACAATTGAAACACAGGTAAAAACAATCGAAGCAATGTCCAATGAACTTGCGCTTTTACGCGAACAAGTCGCTTACCTTACCAAAAAACTTTATGGTAAATCCTCTGAAAAGCGTGACTATAACCAGAATCAATTGAGCCTGTTTGATGACATGGAACTTCCTGAAGAAGAAAGTGACTGTCCCAGGTAATCCAGAAGAAGAAACCATTACTTATCGTCGGAAAAAAGCGAAAGGCAAACGGCAAGCTATTTTTCAACAATTTAAACCAGAGGTCATCCACCAGAGAGGCTTGTACCTGTCCAGATTGTCATGGAAGGTTAAAAGAAATCGGCTCGTGTGTGCAACGACAAGAATTAGTCTATGTTCCTGCACAGTTAAAACGAGTGGATCATATTCAGCATGACTATAAATGTGTTGCCTGTAGCAAGAAAAATGCGACAGATAAAATCATCAAGGTCCCTGTACCCAAGGCGCCCTTGGCGCATAGTCTGGGTTCGGCTTCTGTTATTGCGCACACCATTCATCAGAAATTCACACTGAAAGTGCCAAACTATCGACAAGAAGCGGATTGGCAGAAAATGGGGCTACCGATTAGTCGTAAAGAGATGGCTAATTGGCATATCAAGTCTAGTCAGTATTATTTCGAACCACTCTATGAATTACTGCGTGAAAAGTTATTAACACAAAGCCTTCTTCATGCGGATGAGACAGCCTGTAGAGTTTTAGAGAATGATACCTCTTTGACCTATTACTGGACATTCCTTTCAGGAAAACAAACAGTACAGCCAATTACACTCTATCATCATGATCGGCGCAGAAGCGGTTTGCCTGTCCAAGAATTTCTTGGTGAATATGAAGGCTATGTTCACTGTGATATGTGGTCAGCGTATCGCCAACTACCTAAAGCAAAGTTAGTAGGTTGTTGGGCACATGTACGCCGAAAATTTTTTGAAGCAACGCCGAAACAAGCAGATAAGCAGTCATTGGGACGCAAGGGATTAGATTATTGTGACCAGATGTTTTCACTAGAAGCCTCTTGGGCTGAACTGCCTTCAGATGAAAGATTGAGCAAACGTAAAGAAAGATTAGCCCCTCTAATGATGTCTTTCTTTGATTGGTGTCGCAATCAATCAGTACTCCCAGGATCAAAGTTAGGTAGTGCGATCACCTATGCGTTGAAATATGAGGAAACATTCAAAACAGTTTTAGCAGATGGTTCTTTAGTATTATCCAATAATCTAGCTGAGCGTGCGATTAAAGGATTAGTCATGGGACGGAAGAATTGGCTTTTCTCTCAAAGCTTTGAAGGAGCTAAATCTAGTGCAATTATCCTGTCACTTTTAGAAACTGCCAAACGAAATGGCTTAGACTCAGAGAAATATCTTACCTATCTTTTGGAGAAGTTGCCAAATGAAGCGTCTTTCGCAAAAAAAGCAGTTCTAGAAGCTTATTTGCCATGGTCAGAAATTGTACAAGCAAATTGTAAATAAAGAAAAGAATCTCCAGAGTAATGACTTTGGAGATTTTCAATATACTTCATTATTGGGCGCTTACTTCTAATCTAGGAATGAGTAGAGGTTTTGTTGTGTAAATGATTTAATAGAATGACTAATGCTGTCGCATGTGAAGGTGAAAATGTATAGTGTTGACCAAGATTATCTATAACTGAATAATCTTTAAAGAATGAATCTTGTACTAAATTACTTTTATCAATACTAACTAAGGTTACACCATCAACAACATTTGTTTGAATCGCTTTTTTAGGTGGGGTAAATTGCTGTTGTAGCTGCGTAAAGGTTAAGTTCGTTTTGTAATAAAAAATAAATTGTGGCTTACCTGCTTCAATTAAATCTCGATACATCGCAATAAAATTTTGTTCGATATTGAAATGAGGTACCTCTAATTGTAGTTCATCGGCAATTTCTTTAACAATTCCATTTTGAAAACCTTCTAGTGTAAATTTTTTCTCTTCGTTTAGGGCGTATTTATCTTTAAGACTAGCTGCTACTGCAATACCTAATTTGTTGGCACCGATACTGACCTTCTTACCTCGTAAGATGAAAACAAATTTTTGATCACTTGTCTCAATAAATACATTGATACCAATATGATTAGAAAATAGGGATTGACCTAAACTTGTCATTTGTCCGCTTGGTTCTAACATATCACGGACAGTCTGTCGATTACTTAATTTTTTATCACAAGCACGATTAGTCATTAATGAATGAAAGTAAGTGGTCCTTTCAGTGAATAAAGTTAATTGCTGGTTATTTATTTGAAAATCTTTCAATCGGATAGTTAGATTGTCATTAATATAGGTCTGTTTATGACTTGCCATTAGTTCATCAAGATAAGGCTGAATCTTTTGTGGTATTTGGTAGTCTAATTGTTCATCAATGATGCGTAGCTGAATTTCGCTATCAGGATTTTTTCGCTGATAAGATAAAATGCCAGGAAATAGATAGTCTGGCTTTAAATGATAATAGATCAACGGCTCGCCAGCAAATTTTTGGATAAGTGATTGTACTTGTTTTTTTGTTGTTGCTAATTTTAAATGTTCGTTATTTTTTATCAAAGAGACTTTTGGGATAATCATGAGATATATCAAATAAAAGAATATCAAAAATCCTCCCCATATTATGAATGTACTTAACCAATTAAAGTGTAAGTAAAGCTTAAATAAGTAGGCGAATACAGTAGAAATCAACACAATAAAAAGACTAAATAAAACTTGCAGACGCAGTACAAGAATTGTTGATTTTTTTATCTTAGGTAAAATTTTCATCTTTTTCCTCCTTATTATTGTTATCTATTATGTTAGCCCTTAATGCGCAGATACTCAAGTGGATTGCTTAAATTGCTAAATCAATTAAGAAAAAATGAAAGAATGTTGTATTAAAGGTAATATAGATATTGAATCTCATTGTATAAAGCTGTATGATTAAATAAAAAACTAGAGGTTGTTTTATATGGGGAAATTTATTGGAAAAATCAAGCAAATTTGGAACCGACTCAATAAAATAGATTTAATAAAATTGTTCGGAAGCGGTATTATTCTGGCGGTTATCTTCATTAAAGATTTACATACTAACTCAGGAACGGTATTAGAGATTTTTATGAAAAATTATCTTGATCGCTCTTTGTTTTTATCAATTATTTGGATTTACTTTTTTAATTTTTTAGTGAATTCAATTGCTGAATATAATCAAGTAAAACATGAAGATGACCTTAAAGTAGCAACTAAGTTTCAAGATGTCGAGCAAGTGATGAAAAAATATAGTGGAGAATCTTATATCTCAATTGATGGGTATCATAAGAAATGGACTACTAAAAATGAATTTGATATTATCGAAAATATGAGCTTATTGCCTGGTATAACTTTGTATGAAAAACAAACGAATCGTGATAAGTTAAATTTACGTATATTGGATACAGATACTCAATACCAATTACCAGGTGAGTTAGTGCTAAAGATGGAAGAATTAATGCGAGCACATAGTAAGTCTAAAAATCATAATTCACTAAATATCCGTTTGAAAGATTTAGTATTCAAAGATAATGAGCTACAAATCACTACTGAGCGCACAACTTTCTTTAAATCTCTGTTGACAAATCGAGTCTGTGATAAGGAATATGCTCCAGACTTTTCTGTTAGAAACTTATTTGAGCCTGGTCCACGCTTAACGCCATTAAATGAATCACGACTATCGAACCATTTAGGGATGAATATATTTGTTGAAACAGAAGATCAGCGAATGATTTTATTTTTAAGAAGTAAAGAGGTTAGCCTTGGTAAGGAAACACTTGGTCCAAGCTGTGCAGCTAGTTTGAAAACTCAAAATTGTTTAGATGAAAATGGTCAATTTACGCTAGAAAAGTTTGATGAAGCTTGTCAAAAAGAACTAAGGCGAGAGCTGTGTTTAGACGATGGATTTGCTGATTTTTCTCAATCACAACACTTAGTTTCGGTGTATCGAGATATTGTGGAATGCGGCAAACCACAGCTAGTTTATTATTATAAACTCAATAAGACCTATGAGGAGTATGAACAGTATTATCAACTGAAAAACAAAAAGAATCTAGATACCAAGTCAGTATATAGTTTATCTACAGAAGATTTTAGCCAGTTAATTAAAAAGCAATCTTTTTATGAACAATATACAATTACAATAGCAGGAAAAGAGTTTAAGGTTCATCCACAACATGCCACAGCAATGGTGATTGTAATTAATTATTTGAAGAGATGTAAACAAATGAAAATAATCGAACAAAGCACTATTGGCAAAAAAAATGATGAAACATTAAATGAAGATGGAATGGTCATTGCTACCAATTACATTGCGGTAATTGATGGGGTGACTAGTAAATCTAAAGAAAATAATTGGCCAATTTCAAGTGGGGTACAGGCTAAGGAAATTTTATGTCAAACTTTAAAAATGGCTCCTAGTAGTTTATCTATCGAAAAAATGTATGCCTATTTAAATAGCGCACTTAGAAAAGCCTATCAAACTCATGAAAAAGGTATTGAATATTTTGCAAATAATCCTGTTGAACGTTTACAAGCTAATGCAATTGTTTATAGTGTAGCTAAAAAGGAAATTTGGTTTTTTGGTGACTGCCAATGTATGGTGGATGGAGTAGTGTATCAAAATACTAAAAAAATTGATACGCTATTATCTGAACTAAGAAGTTTTGTTTTCCAAGCTGAAGGGTCAAATGAGGAGTACAATGAAGGGAAAGATTACGGTCGTGAAATGATTTTACCATTTTTAGAAATCCAAGCTAATCTAAATAATAGTGAAAAAGAATATGGTTATTTGGTTTTAGATGGTTTTCAACAAGTGCCAAATAAATTAAAATCATTATCGGTTGCTTATGTAAAAGAAATTATTTTGGCATCGGATGGTTATCCAGTTTTACAATCGACTCTCGATCAAACTGAACAAGAGTTATATGAAATACTTCAAGCTGATCCACAATTGATAAACAAATATAAGTCGACTAAAGGATTGATCGAAGGAAATCTATCATTTGACGATCGTACCTATATTCGAATGACCAATTGATATTGAGTCCTAAACATTATAAGTGAACAAATCTTCCACAATTATCTGGTTAACTAGAAACTAGATGATTGTAGGAAGATTTATTTTTGAAGAGGAAAAATGAAAGTTGTTACAAAAAGGTTGTTATTCCAAATGGTAGATGCTGCTGACGATTGTTTACAACTGTCTAGTGATTTGTGGTTATTAATTATTGTTTGTAGCGATAAAATATTAAGGAGTGATTTGGATGAGTTATTATGATGATGTAGTGGAACACGAAACAGGTGGATATAACAATATTAATCATGTAAAAAAGTATTTGCCAATTATGAAAAATTACTAAATGTACCCGTGGTGCTAGTTAATCTCAAAATAGTCTAAATTATACGATAACACTATTTGTTCAATTCTTAATTGTAATCCAGTTAAACCTCTAGAAAGTGTGTGCTCGACATTAAATTTCCTACATAACTTTGAAAATCTGGTTTCAATTGTTCTTCTCAAAGCAGCAATTTTAGAGTCATTCCATTGCTTGGCCCCCTTCATATTACGACGAACTGGTGTCCATAATTTATAACCTCGTTCTGCCAGTTCTTCCTTTAATTCTTTGCTTAGATAGCCTAAATCAGCAAGAATGACTGAATGTTTACGGCCTTCTAATAAGCTTTAATATCATGGGCTGAAGCAGGCGTGACGACATAATTGATGATATATCCAGATAATGTCACTAGCATATGAACTTTAAAGCCATAAAACCACATATTTTTAGAAGCGTTATAGCCAATATCTGCTATTTCTTTGAAAATTTTTGTTCTGTGATTACGAATCGTCTGACAAAGTGGTAAAGGAAAACTATCCATAATAACAACGGTTTCAGAAGGGGTTTGACCATTCATAGCTTGACGAATAAGCTGAAATATCCATATTAGTTGTCTTGCACGGCGGTTAAAGCGACTTCTTTCCAGTAACGTACCACAAGAGATAAGACGGCATATTTTATAAAAATGTCGTTGTGAAGTAATCCCTAGTTCGGCTTGTATGACTAGTAAAACAAGTATTGATTCGTCGGAAACTTTAGCCAATTTCATGTTTCGTCTATGTTTGATAGAATCTGGACAATAATTGCGATAAAGTGTACGGCAAAATTTGGTTATTTGTGGCATACTCCATTGTAAGTGATGAGATTTAGCGGTATACTGTAAGCGGCTCATTTGGACTACCTCCTGTATTTTTACTTTCACTTACAGTATAGTCCATTTGAGCTTTTTTTCAGTTTTATTCTAACTAGCACCACGAGTATAACTTATTCATGAGTAATGCCTAGTGTCTCCTCCACAGCTTCTAATGCTAGCCAGCCTGTCTCCTCACCAGATTTTCGTCCTTTTGCAAGTTCGCTCATCAGTCGAATGGTCGCTTGTGTTTTTTCAAAATCCTTCATTTCTAAAATGGCATATTTGCCTCGTCCGTTTTTGGTCAGAAAAACGGGAGCACCTACTGTTACATCATTTAATACATTATTGTAATTCCGTAAGTCAGAAATTGGTTTAATATTAGGCATATCAATCAACCTCCTTCTAAGTGTGAGTATATCTCAATCTGCTGTAAATTCAACAGAAAATTTTACAGCAATATTTTTTATGCGAATAGGATAATATACTTTCAAGGTAATGTTCAGTGAAAATATTTGTATGCTATAATTTTTCTATACAAAGAGCGAGGAGATACTTAAGATGCGAACAATTTCTTTTAGTGTCAGTGAGGAAGAAGCAAAATTAATTGAGGATTATGTCACAGCCAATCGATTAATTTTATCTGAATTTGTAAAAGATGCCATTTTCGAAAATACGGAAGAAGATTTGCCGCTAGATGAGCGACGGATACTAACAGCAAGAGAAAAAGCAAAATCTGAAAGAAGATATGATCATACAGAGGTTTGGAAGAGGGTGGAAGTATAAATTTGTAGGTTAGTTTATAATCAGACCTGATCCTTTTTATCAAAAAAGCGTCTAGAATATCGCAATTTTTTTCTCAGAATGAATGGCAAAATATGAAGAATTATACTTTGATGAACGATAAGATTTAATTGAGTTTAAAAATAAAGTAATAATTCCAAATGTAGCGAATAGGATGGTGACTAATAGATTTTAGTATCACAGTATTAATATGCTAAAAAAACAATATAGGATATACTACGCAGGAAGAAAACATCAATTTCTTCCTGTTTTTTTCTTTTGTTAAGAAGTAAAAAATGATACTATATAAATAACTAAAGTGAAAGAGAGTTGACCTAGTTTGGATAAATTTGATAAAAGCTTAAATAAGACAAAAAACTATTAGAAACAAAAGAAAAGTACCTAAGGGAGATAGAAAAATTAAACAATGAAAAGATTAAACTAGAAACAAAAAGTAAGCAGTTAGAAGATGAAATTAAAAGACTTACATTAGAAAAAATAAACTTAATAAAGTCTCAGTATTTTGACTAAGGAATCTTATACAACAAAAAAATAAAAATATATGATTGAGGGGAGTGCAATCCTATTGGAGACAACCATTACATTAACTGATGAGATTCAATTAAAAAGAACAAACTGGAATGATTATGGTTATTTGTTGACCTATGAGGTGTATTATCAACAAAATGTTGTGGGCGGCATTAAATTAATAAGCAAAGATATGTTTACTGGAGATACACATAGTTTTGAAAATTTAAACAAAGATAATTATTCAAGTGAAGTATATTTTGCCTTACCATTTTACTTAGATTTCTATTCAGAATTATCTAAGAAAGTAAAAGAAGATGAAAAATATATTCGTATATTGAAACAATTGCGCATTATTACTGAAATAGATTGGGAAAATAAGCATCAGTTTTTAAAATCATTTCAAAGTATGGAAGAAAAAGATTTGAATTTTAAAACAGTAAGTAAGAATTTTATTGATGTGCTATGTAGGGATAATGATTCTGTAAGTATATTATTTTATGTGATATTGAAAAGTATTAATGAACAGCTTGTTGCCTCAATTAATCTAAGTGATATTTCAGATGATCAACTTAATCTATTATTGTACGATGCTGCAATGGAAAGCAAACGGAGCTGGACTTATCCGTCTACCTTGTTAGCTTATATTTCAAAATTATATGCAGAGAATGAAAAAAGTTTCCATATATTAGATTTGAATTCCGACACATATGATAAATTGGATGGTATAGTTCAAAAAATATTAACAAAATTAAAGATTGATATTGATGAAATTGAGGATAATCAACGTTCTTTGGGGCATTATTCTAATTTGCCCGTCTTGAAGTTTTTGCTTAATAAGAAAACTGAAGAAAATAATACGATTGGTCATTTACGTCTTACCAATGCAAAACAATTGAACGATCCGAATGAAGGCGTTAGTTTATTGAAATATATATTTCCGACAAATGAGTTATCTTCAACTGTAGCAGACAAAGATAATAAAAAGATTATTGAGAAAGGGGATTACTTAACATCCACATATTTATTTTCATTAACAGCTAAATATGATGATTTAACAATGTGGAATATGTATGGTGATTCAGCTAGAGGTGTCTACTTAACTTTAGAACATAATTTTCTAAAAAAGTTGTTAGAGCAGCCTCAAGTATCAATATATCAAGTAGTATATATTAACGAAGATTTCTTTAATGAAGAGTCTAGAGATGAAGATAATATTTCATCATTAGTTATTGAATTAAAGCATGAAGTGGATGCTATTAAACAAAAAGAAAATCTATCCGAAATATTGCGCCATCTTCAGCCTATTTTATATCTATTTAAAGCTGATTCTTATTCATTTGAAGAGGAATATCGTATTGTCTATGAACATACAAATGATAGTAGTTTAGCCATTTACGAACAACAGAATAAGGAAAATTATCTTCCGTTTTTGTATGTTTACCTCACATACGTTGAAACAAGATATTCTGAAATTATGTTAGGTCCTAAAATTAGTGAAAGTGAATATGGGTATATTTTACCTTATATTCTAAATAATACAGCTAATGATGTCGATATTGTTAAATCAAATATAGAGTTTAGATGATGTTAGGCGGCGATGAATTTGTATTTTAAAATTTAAAAGTAGTGCAGAAGTAGAATAGCAGTTATCGTGAGTGGACGTATACCTAATGTGGTGTGCGTCTTTTTTCTTTATGCGATTTCGTACAATCTAACATGTAGTTGTATGCTGATCTGCGTTTTATTGTAAAAAACAAAAAAGGATACCAAAAATAAATACACGACGATACTTATTTTTGATATCACTCATCCTGAAACATGGTTGCCATCGCTAACAACCAATGTCTACCCTTTCGGAAGGGGTATTTCAACGCAAATTAGTATAGCATTCTTTTATAGGACAATCAAAATGAAATACGAATAATTTTTTAGCCTTTATCTATGGGTTAGATTTGATATCATTATTTTATTGTAAAAAATACTTCAAAAAATTTTGCGCAATTTCTGGTGATATTAAACGTAAAGCAATTTCTTCTTGGTTGGTATCTGGGAGTAGCCAAGTGATTTTTTTATCTAGAATCGCCATCCTTTGTCTAATTTTCTCTAGATAGATGAATTGGCCACCGTTCGTCTCTATATTTACTAAACAAGATTGTAGATGAGGTTGATTAGCAATCTTGTTATCTAGTAAAAGGACGATTTGTATCTCCTGTTTCTTACTTAGTTCCACTAGCCAAGTAGCTTCAGTTTGACTCAAATAGGAGTAAATGAAATGGACCTGATGACAATTTAGGGTATCATTTTCAAATATTTCTTGATAATTTTGGGTAATCAACTCACTTTTATATTGATTGCTATGAATATCAGTCATAATTGAATAACCTGCTTTACGATAGTAACTAAGTCTTTTTTGATACATCCGATACATCATAGGAATTGCGTAATCGACATAGTCAAAAACATAGAGCTTTTCTTTTTCATCTAAATTCCGTAATAATCGACCTAGGTATTGTTGTAAGCTTGTTTTTCCGGAAATAGGCATTGTAAGCATTAATGTATCTAGAGCAGGTAAGTCAAAGCCTTCTCCAGCATAACTTCCTGTTGTAAAGAGTACAAAGGGACGACCTTCTTGTTTTAGTTTTTCAAGTGCTAATTGCAAATCCTTAGCCTTCATTCTGCCGTTTAGCATGTAACTTGGGATGGTAGGTTCGATTTTGTAAAGTAATTCGTTTAGTTGTTTTATATGTTTGACGTATCTACTTAATACAATCAGATGACGATTTTGTTTGATACACGCTACTATATCTTGAATAATTATTTGATTACGTGTCTCGTTTTCTAAAATCATCTGATAATTTTGATGAAGACTTTGCTGTTCAATTGTTGAGAGATGTTCACCACATGATGTAAAGCGTAGATATAATTGCTGTGAAATATGTTTAGGAATGATTTTTTCAGCTGTATGAATAATTGGTCCAATACGCATAAAAAGAATATTTTCCAAATGATCCTCTCGATGTGGCGTGGCTGTCAAACCGTAAATGTATCGCGATTTGGATTGGCTGACAACATCTTCAAAAGTTTTAGCAGAGATATGGTGTGCTTCATCAACAATGACCATCTCATAATTTTGAAGCATGTCTGGTAAATCCTCTCGTTTATTTAAAGACTGAAATAGAGCAATATCAATCATTCCTTTTAAATTATCTTTGCCCCCATAGAGTTCTCCTACAAAATTTTTTACTTCTTTTTGTTCAGCATTTTTTATCACTAAGAATTGTTTGATGGCATTTTTCCATTGTTTAGCAAGATTTTTGTTATTTACAAGCACTAAGGTACGGGCTTGTTTTGTTGCAATCAGTTTAGCCGCCACCACTGTTTTTCCAAATCCTGTTCCGGCGCATAATATCCCTGATTGAGTATCCTTGAGTTTTTCGAATGCAATTTGTTGTTCTGGATATAGAGTGCCAGAAAATTGAACGTTTAGAGGTGTTACTTGATTGTAGTCTTCTTTTATCGCAGCATTTGGTAGTAATTGACATACATTCGATAATAATCCTCTTGGTAATCTGAGTTGCTGATAGGAAACTTTTGCTAGGCTAATGATTCTTGGTGTATCATGCGTAGATAATCGTTTTCTTTGTTTAATATAGTAATTCTTATTTATAAAGGAAGCTAGATATTTTAATTGAACAAGGGCTGGCTTTGGCAAATCATTTATATCGAGTATCAGTTCGTTGCTGGCAGTTATTTCGATATTGTTGTTATAACTGTGAGATTCTTCGTTAATTTGAAATAGATTCATTTCCTGGTGTTGTGCTTCTTCTTTGTAAAATTGTATGGGGAGAGTGGTTTTAATATTTTGAATAAGTTCATTTACTTGAGTTTCATTAATCTTAGGTGTGTTCTCCAGTGTTCCCCATATATCTTCTATGATTTCAAAATGATTATCAATGAAGCGACTTTTTCCGTGTCTGACTTTTTCACCTTGTAATGGTAATGCGATCAAGTTGCCAAATCCAGCAATTGAGCGTTCGTCTTGGCTTGGAAATAGACGATCAAAGGCATCAAAACTTAATTGAGGATAATTTTGCATCGTGTATTTTAGTAAAGCCTCTCCCAATTGACGTGCTTTTTTAGCTGAAATAGTCTCTTGGAAAAAAATCCACACATGGCAACCATTTCCTGACTGAGAAAGTTCTAGAAGTGGGGACAGTTTAAATTTTTGACAAGTCTTGACTAATGCTTTGACGATTTCTTGCCAATTGTGTTTATCAAAATCAAAAGTTAAGAAATAGACGGTATTATCTTCTCGAATCGGATAAATACCATAGAACGCTTCTTTCCCATATCGATTTTTCCCTTTCAAATGTTCAAAGATGATTTGGTCATTTAATGGTTGAAATTGTTGAAATTTACATTCAGAGCATTTAAAACTTGGATTTTTGATTTTAGGACAAGGGTATTTTTTACGAAGATTACACCAAACATAGTAGACACGCTTTTTTTCGTTGTTTTCAAAACTCAATGCGACTTTGTTATCATCGCCTCGGAAATATTGACGGTAAAGTTTGATTTTATCTGCAGTTGTACGGTGTTCTTTTTTTGAATCTAAAGGTCGGATATGCAGATTTAATTGTTCGTAATCACTAATATAAATCTGATTTTGATGGCGATATACGACATATTTTTTGTCGGTTAAATAGTCGGGATAAACATCAAGTATTTGAATATTTTCACCAGTTTTTAAATGGATTATTTTGTTTTCTGTCATTTGGCTACCTCGAAATTTGTTATATTTTTAGTATAACGGATGATTCAATAATTCGTAAACTCCTAACTCGTAATATTTTACAAAAAGGGTAGTATAATTGATGTTTACAAAGTATTTATCTACTATTCGCTGTCAATTTATTATATATTGGCAGAAATGTTTAATAAGTATGAATCCTAAAATGAATTTCTTTGGTATGAATAGATGCATATTTCAAATTTTTGTAAAATATTGGATTCTATTGTTTAAAGATTTAAGGGTATGTCTATATATGTTTGCTTAACTTAAAAAAATATAGAAATTTACTTTAAAAAAAGTATATAATTAAGATGTCAAAAAATAGATGAGATGCACATCATGATAAATGAAGTATTTTCTGAAAAGTTATGACAGTTGATATTTGATGGGATTATAAAAGGATATAAGGATTATTTGGATGTAAGAAAGCGAGCAAAGGAAGAATTAATGGTTAGTACTGCTTATGCTTGGGTTAAGGGTAACCATATAGATAATAGTGTTTATGGTATGTGTTGTAAATCTGGTATACTTGACTATAAGATTGATATGGCCGGATATACTTGGGAATATCTTCAATTTACTTTAGAGGAGTCCGATAAAAAGTATCTTTTATTTATTAAAAATAGTATTATGATGCATCAAACTTTTAATGCAAAGATCGCTCAACGAAAAAAGAATAACTATCTATATGAATATGCTGGAATAAACAATCGATTCTTTCAGTCAGAAAATCTTACTAAATTAAAAAATGAAAAAGTGGTTCAATTAGAGCTGACATTTCCTGAATTTTAAGCAATGAAAAGTAAAGTACCAATGTCTGCTCCTGAAGGATATGATGCTTTTTCACTGGTGTTGCATTATTTAACTATTTTAGAATTACGTAAGTTGTTTAATTTTTACTTGGAATTTAAAAAAGGGCTCACGCAGGAGAAGCTCCTTATCCAGAATTTTCGGGGTTGTATATACAATTTAAATGATTTTAGAAATGCTAATCAATAATCCAGTTAAATGTTATCTTCATGTGGGTGAATAGTGAATAGCTTTTATTTTTTGATAAAATTTTTCTGATGACTCAAATTTCAGTATATCAAAATAACTTTTTATGATTGTTATTGTATTAGGCGATTTTGTTCTAATTCTGACAAGTTCCAACAATAATATCGCAATTAGGGTGAGATACACTTGATTCTTTACACCCTGTTCATTGGTGGAATACATCTTGGTAATCTTAAATTGATGCTTAATATACCGGAAGAATAATTCGATTTGCCAGCAATTCTTGTAGATTTCCGCGATTTTCTCAGGAGGTAAATCGAATCTATCGGTAATAAATTTATAGATGTTTCCTTTGTCATCTAGATAAGTTACCAAGCGATATTCTTTGGTTTGATAGGTTTTTGGTTTCCCTAGCTGCACTCTTTGATCAGCGATTACCTGAGAGACAAAAGGTTGATCTGCTGGTGGTGTGATATCCTCTCTTAAGATAGTCACTAGGGCATTGTCTTTCAACCTAGAGATGAAATAGTATTGATTCTCAGTAAAGTAATCCATCAAATCGTATTTGATATAAGCTTTATCAAACACGTAGGTGGCCCCTTGTGTTTTCTAATTGATTCACATCATGCTCTTTTGCATTTGTAATCGTAAAGGACTCTGGATGCATACTGGCATTATCTGTGTAACAATAGTTCAAGTGAAGCTTGATGCCATGCTTCGTTTTACGGAACTCCGCCCATTCATATGACTTAGCGCTAAACGAGATGGTTGTAGAATCAATAAGTCTTAAAGCATTAGAAGTAGTCACTTGTTTTTCAATTTTTATTTGATTTAAAAGAGCTGCGAAGGTTTCATCTAATACATCTGTTGGTATAGATGGTAGTAATCTCGATACCTGAGAAGCACTTATTTCTGTATTGCCTAATATTGCTTTAACTGGAGTTGATGATGAGTTGCGGTGAATCATTCGGATGCTTGTAATATTTTGTACGACACTGTTAATAAACAGTTGAATGATTTTGTCGAAAGTGAATTTCTTTTTAAATTGATTGAATGTAAATATTAACTCTCTTGAAGATTCTGAATAATTAGAGAATTTAATGGCTTTAGGTATTCCCAAAACGCCAGTGGTTTAGTGAGTATTTTTGTTTGTAAACTTTTTGGTTAAAAACGTTTACAAACTCGTTATAACAATATTTTCACATATATAAATTTTTGATATTTTAGTGTATAATTGATCCAAATAATAATATAAAGAGGGTTGTTTAAAATGAAAAAGGAAAGTTGGAGACGTCATCTAAGAACTAGCTCATCATTCATCATAAGTTGAAGAATGATGTGTATCTAATCGAATATTGCAACGATTATTAAATTGAGGTGATTGTGATGATAGATAAAACTCGATTATTAGATTCATGGATTATGGTAGAGCAGTTTTCTGAGGGAGAATTCAAGTCATCAAAAGAATTCAAACCCTTAATAGATATCAAGGAAAACTACTATCAGAATTTAGACAAATTTCTTCAGTTAAAAGAGAATAAAAAATATAGTAACAGAGGCTTGGTTATCTATTTTAATATTTTTCCTTTCAGTGATGTTGTGGAAGAGTTAAGAAAAAGATTTCATATCGAGATGGAATATGAAGATGTGAAAATTGGTGAGAAATTTGGTTTTGCCTTATATTTTGATAAAGGATTACAACTGAATGAAAATAAGACTTTTTATACTTTTTCATATTATCTGCATCAGAATAGGGAGATTATTTCAGAACCAGAATTTAAAGAGTTTGAGCGAAATTTTAAAAAAGATATAGCTCAGATTTTTGAAATGGAAGAACTCACAGAATCATCCTTTAATAGAGCTTTTGATAAATTGATTAAAAAATATGATGTATCATTTAAGAATTCAAAATATAAGCTCAGCAAAAATAGTGAAAGTGATGATTTAAATATGCATTCATTTTTTGTGAGCGATTTAGAATCAGCTAAAACAATTCAAACCAAAAATTTAACTGCGTATTTACAACTTGAGAAACCTAATCGTGTTAATTTAGATAGTAAACGGGAATCATCTGTATTTAATCCACAAGCTTTTATAGATATTTTGAAACCAAAGAATTATCCATTGGGACGTTTTCCATCGAATACTGAATATGCACTTTCATTTATGCAACAAGTGGCGGTGAATTTATCTTGTGGTGTAGATAGTCAGGATATAAGAAGTGTGAATGGGCCTCCTGGAACTGGAAAGACAACATTATTAAAAGATGTATTTGCTGATATTATGGTTAAACAAATGAAGGCAGTTGTTGATTGCAAGGAAAAAGATTTTAAAACCATAAAAGTAGGAGATTTGAAAATTGCTAAGCTACCTCCTTCAATTGCCGATGGTGGAATTGTAGTAGCTAGTTCCAATAATGGTGCTGTTCAAAATATTGTCAATGAACTTCCTTTGAGCAGTAAAGTAGATAGTGATTTACTAGATGATTTGTTGAATGCGGATTATTTTACAGAAGTTTGCAATGAGCTTTTACAGAGTGAGGATGAAAACGAAAAAGATCGATTTTGGGGGCTTGTATCTATTCAAGGTGGGAAAAGCGATAATATTTCGACACTACTTGAAGCACTTGGAAAAATGATTGATTTTTTAGAAAAAGATGACTTTTCTTATGCCCCAACTGCTGACCTATTTTTTGAAGATTATTACAGAAAAGTAGAAAGATATAAAAATTTTGTTCAAAACGTTGCTGAAGGAAAAAGGATTAATGGAACAATTTTTGTGGACGTAATAAACGATGAATTAAAGGTTTATCAAAATCTACGAGACACCAAATTAGAAAATGCCCAAAAGTATAGAAAAATAATAGACGAAGAAAAAAATGACCATTCACAAATATTAAATAAAATTGCTAATGTGAGTAGTCAAATTAAACAATTGGAGATTAATGTTAAGCAATTAGAAGATGTTCAATTCAAATCAAAATTATTTAGTATGTTTGGAGGAAATCGTAAACAAAAATTAATAGAGGCTCAAAAAGTATTAAATACTAAAAAAGCAGAACTAAAGGAGCTTCAGTCAATAGAAAATCAATTATCTTTTCAGTACTCCTACGATAACTCAAACTATAAGTCAATGTTAGATTCAATCAACAAAATTGAAAATGAGAAACAAGAAAAAATCAAAGCATTAGAAGAAACTATTTTAAATATGGCAGATAGCATTAAGAAAAATCGATTAGACATGAATATTGACTATGAAGCATTGCAATTGTCAAATCCGTGGTTCGAAAGAGAATACCGCATTATGCAGTCCAAGCTATTTATCTATTCTCTAGAAGTAAGAAAACAATTCTTATGCGATAATTTGGAACATCTTAGAACAGCGATTGAAATTTGGAATCAGCAAGATGAATATAAAGATAAAAAAGAGGCACTCATTGCAGCGTGGCAGTGGATTAATTTTGCGATTCCAATTATCAGTTCGACTTTTGCTAGCTTTGGAAGAATGTTTCGAAATTTACCTGAAAATAGTTTAGGGCATTTATTTATTGATGAAGCAGGACAGGCAACTCCTCAAGCAAGTGTGGGTGCTATTTATCGAAGTAAGCACGTGATGGCTGTGGGTGATCCGTCACAAATCAAACCTGTAGTTACCTTGCCAAACGCAGTCTTAAGATTAGTTTCAGAAAAAAATAATGTCCCGCTTCATTTACTATCAGACGTAGCTTCAACACAGACTTTGGTAGATGCTACGAGTCAATATGGATTTTATAAGCAAGGATCTAACAAAGCGGATTCTTGGATAGGTATTCCATTATGGGTACACAGAAGATGCCGCTATCCTATGTTCACTATTTCAAATCATATTTCATATAACAATATGATGGTTCAAGCAAATAAGAAGGATGGTAAGGCTGCATGGTACAATGTAGCAGGAAAAGCCACAGAAAAATTCGTTGAAGAGCAAGCAAAGTATCTCAGTAAAAAGATTGAAGAATTAATCGAGAAAGATCCTACATTGGCTGATGAAATTTATGTTATTACACCATTTAGAAATGTAGCAGAAAAACTTACTACTAGGTTAAATAAGATTGGATTTACGAAAAAACAAAATAATAAAGCAACAAATATCGGAACGGTTCATACATTCCAAGGGAAAGAGGCTAAAATTGTATTTCTGGTATTAGGTGCAGATGGAGAAAGTACTGGAGCTGCTCGTTGGGCGGTAGATGAAGCCAACATGATGAATGTTGCCGCAACACGTGCTACAGAAGAATTCTATGTTATCGGTGATCAAAAATTATATCTTAGTTTGAAATGTCTGGTTGCGACAGATACCTTGAAGATTATTAAAGAGTATAATCATGAAGGCGATGCTGAAATTGAGGATAAAAAGGTTGGAGTAGTTAGTTATAAAGGTAAAAAATATGGTAGTTCCTATGCCTATATAATAGATGAAGATGGTGTAGAATATGCAATCACGTCTAAGTATTTCAATGAACATCCAAAATTAATTGATAAGATAAAGAAAGGAGTTACAATACGTTTTACACCTGGCGAAAAGGGAGAATATAAGAATATTCCTGCAGAAGATGTTGAAATTGTAAATGAAAAATAAAAATGTAAATAGAGGTGTTGAAAATGGCGAGTGTAGCAAGTATCAGGAAACAGGCAAATGATATTTTAAAAGAGTTTTATGGAGAAGACGCCAAATTTAGGCCAGGACAGTTAGATGCTATTGTGAATACTGTTCAAGGTAGAAGAAGTTTGGTTGTTCAAAAGACTGGATGGGGAAAGTCTATTGTTTACTTTATTGCATGTAAAATTTTACGACAAGAAAATAAAGGTTTAACTTTGATTATTTCTCCGTTACTTGCTTTGATGAATAATCAAATTGAAGCTGCAGAAAAATTAAATTTAAATATCGCAACTGTTAATTCTGATTTAAAGGGTGAGAAAGAAGATAAAGTTTATCAAAGTTTAAATGAATTGGACGCATTAATTATTTCTCCAGAACGTTTAGGCAATGAACGATTTAACGATGAATTAATGCATAGCCAAGTGAGTATTGCTGCTTTAGTGGTAGATGAAGCACATTGTATATCTGATTGGGGTCATGATTTCCGTCCAGATTATCAACGTATTGTGAAATTAATAAGTGTATTGCCAGAAGGATTACCTATTTTAGGAACGACAGCCACCGCAAATAATCGAGTGATCGAGGATATACGTGCACAATTGGGTGAGGATTTATTTGTTACCAGAGGAGATTTAATGAGAAAAGAACTTCAAATTCAAGTAAATCCCTCTCAGTCTAATAAAGAAAAGTTGGCTTGGCTAGTAGATTGTTTATTACATGATGATAGATTGAAAAATAAAAAGGGATTAATCTATTGTTTAACGATTAATGATTGTATTAGAGTGAGTCAATTTTTACAAAACTATGGTATTTCAGCTGCTCCATACTATAGTGCACGTAAAGAAGATAAAGAACAGGTGGAAGAGAATTTCGCTAAGTTTGAAGCTGGTGAAATCAAAGTATTAGTTTGTACTATTAAGCTAGGAATGGGATACGATGCTTCAGATATCCGCTATGTCATTCATTATCAATTACCTAAAAACATCATTGCATATTATCAACAAATTGGTCGTGCGGGGCGTGATGGTCAAGATGCATATATCATTTTAATGCACGGAGAACAAGATGAAGAAATATTGACTAGTTTTATTCGATCAGCACATGTTAAGCCAGAAATAATTAAGGAATTGATTCAATTATTAACTTCTGGTGGAAAAAGTAAACAAGAAATTATGGAAAAAGTAGATATACGAGATTCTAAATTTAATGAAATTTCGAAGTATCTACTTGTTCATGATTATATTTTTAAGGAGAGACCTGAGGGAAAATGGGTTTATCATGCCAACATTAATAAATTATTTGATATTGAGTCAGAACAAGAACGTCAATTAAAATTATTTAGAATTCGTCACGGCGAAATTAATGAATTGAAAGAATTCCTATCGCTAAAATCTTGCTATATGCAGTTTATTGCAAATTGTTTAGATGCACCAGATGGCGTGAATTCATGTGGACATTGCGAAAACTGTCAACATCATCTTTTATTTGATTATACAGGTGAGCAATATCTAAAAGATGCAGAAAGACATTTAAGTATTTCTAAGGCACGAATTACTCCTCGCACCAAATGGGGGGATGGTAGCACTATTTCTACTGAGCTACAAGCTAAAAAGGGTTGGGTATTATGTAATGAGTATCACTCCGGAGTAGGAAGTACATTACAATACTGTAAATACCGTACTGGAAAATTAACACCACAATTAATTGATTGGCTAACTCGATTTTTAAGAAAAGAATTGCGAGAAGAACAAGTAAATATTGATGCGATTGTTGGTGTTCCAAGTAAACGTTATCCTGATTTCGTTCGGGAATTTTCAAAAGAATTAGCATTTAACCTAAATATTCCTTATATTGATGCAGTAGAAAAGACAGCAATCGGCAAGGAACAAAAGAGTATAAATAATAGCATTCATCAACAAAGAAATATTGAGGAAACTATAAAGATTCATCATGAAAGTATTTTTAATAAGACAATTTTGTTAACAGATGATATTATTAATTCAGGATGGTCATTCACAGTAATTGCTGCGATGTTATTAAAGGCAGGTGCAAAGGCTGTATATCCATTTGCCATCCTAAGTACGGGATTAAGAACCGAGGAATAGGTATATATGAAGGACTATACAGAGTTACAAAAACAAATTGTTATGTTGACTTCTGATTTGTTGCCCAAGCATTTAACAGAAGAAGAAATAAAAAAATTTAAGCGATATACACAACCAAAGGGAAAGTTGTTGACCTCGCGCGGTTTAAAAATGTTAAAAGTTTCCGATGAGTTAAAGGAAAAGTTAAAAGAAATACTATCTATGAAAATGCAGTTTGGAATGAAACTAACAGAAATCAATCAAAAAGGTATTGAGATAGTATTTTCAAACGAGCAAGAATTTACAAAGGAATTACGTAAATATTGTGGTAATCAGTCCTACGTCTTTACTTTAGGTAAGGCAGAAATAATATCAAATGGAGTGTGCTATTTCCAAACTCATGAAGCTTTGCAAAGTGATTCTGCTATATTGATTATGCAACAGCCACTAAATCATTATTTGAATCAAAAACAAGTAGTTGAAAAAATACAATCTAATAAACTTATTTTAGTGTCAAAGAATTACCATGTGCAAGCGAGTAAAATTCTTCCACCGCGTAAACAAGTCTTCCTCTCTGGTTCGCGGAGTTTTGTGGCATTGACGGATGAAGTGTATGAATCGTTGCGAAAAATCATGCAGCAGGGGCTTGGGATTGTGCTAGGCGATGCGAGTCAAGGGGTCGATGCAGTGGTGTCGCAGTTTTTGCGTCAGATGCAGTATCCTCATGTGACGGTCTATACGTTGAGTGCCAGAGCTGGTTTTAAGCTTGATAATAAGTGGCAAGTGCAGCGAGTCAAGGTGGGGCAGGCAAACATCACGGTTCAGGAACGGCATATGGAAAAGGACAGACAGATGGGCGAAGTGGCGGACTGGGGGTTGGCGATATTTGATCCAATCAGTTTAAATCGTTATGGCAATCTTCAGGTAAGCGCGGGGACTTTGCGCAATACGATTCAGCTGTTGTTGCGTCATAAGCCAGTCAAATTTTTCTATACTTTTGAACAGCAGCTAAGCGTCACGAATTTAAAGCAGTTATCCGATTTAGAAGAGGTGCTGGCACGGTTTGCTCAAGAAAATTTATCTGCAGAAGAAGAGTCAGCGATTTATCAGGCAAAATCCGTCAGTCACACACAACCCGCCAATCAAATCAAGGCCGAGCGTCTGATGAAAAAGTATCGCGAATTGCTTAGAAAAGAGCGAATTATATTGAATCTTACGCCAGAAATGACTATGTCTACTGTCAAGGAAGATAGCCAAGACAGCAAGCCAAATAAACACGATGATTTCGAACAGTTGAAGTTATTTTAATTTAAAGATGAAACATTAGAAATATCAAGTAGAGTAAAAAGACAGCTATCCGCCATTTTGGGGATAGCCGTTTTAATATAGGTTGTTGACGTAAATTTATCGTGAGGAATTTATTAAAGTAGTAGATTTAAACGATAATAAGATTGTATTTACTTGCAAGGATTATCTAAGTAACTAACGATTTATACTTTATTTTTCGTAGTGTGTCCAGGCCGAATAAATTGTTACAAGTTTATTTTTTTCATCGATTTTATATACAATTCTATGCTGAATATTCAGTCTCCTTGAATAGAAACCTTCATGTCTTGGAACTAGCTTTTCAAATGAATGTGTGGGTTCGTATGGATTATTCTTTAATGTATTCATGATATCATCGAATTTATTTTTTAGACCAGAATGTTTGACTTTTTTTTAAGTCTTTTAAAGCGGATTTGTTTGCTTCTGCCTTTTTACTTCCTGAGAAAGAATTTATTGCTGACTTTGCCAATATAAGAAGAAAGTCCAATCCTGATGCTTATCTAGAATTGAAGCGAAAATACATGGTTTCGATAGCGTCTTTAGAAATGAGAGCCTATCATTTAGGGTTAATAAATTATCAGGAGAATCGTTATTTTTGGGCCCAACTTTATAAAAAAGGCTATCGTAAGTACGAACCTTTAGATGATGAAATTGTCCCTATAAAACCTGCTAAAATACGTTCGCTTGTTCGTTTTACATTGGATAATAAAGTGATTCATTTAGATCAAGTACTGCAAGAGTTTTTAGTTTTACCTTCCTTTTTCGAGAAACTATTTAATTTAGACCACAACTTTTTCCAATCATACCTAGAGCAAAAGCAAGAGTATTTCAGTTTGGATAATATTGTTGATATAAAACAGTATCAATAGTGAGAACAGTAAAATGCTAGATGAATTATTTTTGATTAAATGAGTTACAAGCTGTATGTTATGAGGATAAATGGCTTGAACAGAAATAAGTAGGTGTTTAATATTAATGTTTGTTTTAAAAGTGATTTCAATTATTCTTAGTATTGCGATTTGTGTTCTAAAAGTATTACAGATTATATTAAAAGAGCGGCATAGAAGAGAAAATGCAAAAATAGAAGCTAGAATACGTGAAATTGAAGAAGAAATAAAGAGACTAGAAGCGGAAGAATTGGAAGAGGAATAGAAATTGTGATCGCTAGACGTATACCTCATGTGGTGTGCGTCTTTTTTAGATGGCTTAGAAACAATGTTTGTTATAGAACTGGAGTGTACTTAAAAAATTATTCCTTAGCAAATTCTTTCAAAAGGCTTTTTTGATTTTACAATTTTTTTCTCAAAATATTAGGGATTTAGTTATTGTTTTTTGAGATTTACCCAAAAGTATTTTTGAAGTAAAATGAGTGTGTAATTATGAGTTTTGTTTAAAGGTAATAAAGATTGGAGGGATGAGCGTCATGGGCAATCGATTACATATTAATACAGATGTTTTATTATCCTATATCCGTCAATCTAATATTCCCATCGAAATATTACGTGAGAAGATAAAAAATATTGATCAGATAATATCTGGAGAAATTGCGCCTACTTTTACTCAACTATCCAACATTGCAAAAACAATTAATGTTCCAACAGGATTATTACTATTAGATAAGCCTATAGATGGACGAAAGGTAAATCTACAATTTCGAACCCTTCATTCCGAATATATGGAAGAAATGAGTCCCGAATTAAGAGATACAATTCTTGATATGCAAGAAAAGCAAGATTTTTTGAAGGAAGAAGTAGAAAGTGAGTGTCCATTTGTTGGATTATTTACGGTGCAAGATGATGATGAAAAGGTTATTCAAACAATTCATCATTATCTAGGAACTAAGATTGCAAAAGAAAGATTTAAAGACTATCGAAAAAAGATGAATAATCTTGGGGTTTTTATCTTTCTTAATGGCAAGGTAAAGGATAATACGCGACGACCATTAAATTTAAAAGAGTTTCGTGGTTTTGTTCTGTCTGATAAACGAGCGCCACTGATTTTTATTAATCAAACTGATTCTTCAGCGGGAAAATTATTCACGTTGATTCATGAGTTCGTTCATCTATTTTTTGATGATAGTGATTTATTGACTAATCATGATTTTGACTCTCACACTAAACTTGAAGCTAAAATTAATCGCATCACTGCAGAAATATTACTTCCTCAGCGCTTCCTAACAGAATTGGTGGATAATCATCAGGATTTAGATGATAATCTAGCGAGTATATCGAAACGATTTGAAGTGAGTAAATTTGTGGTTTTAAGAAGATTATTTGATTTGAAGTATATTTCCAAAGAGGTCTATATTTCAATGAATCATCAACTTGAGCATGAATTTGTTAAATTGCAGAAAAATGATGGCAACTCTTCTGGTGGTAATTATTACAACAATCTTAATTTTAGGATGGATCATCATTTTGTCCATTATGTTGATAATGCCGTTAAGCAAAATCGGATTTCCTACACAGATGCTTTTCTCATTGTTGGTGTTGGGTACAAAGGATATCACAATTTGGTTGGAGATGGGGTATAGATGTATTTACTTGATTCAAATATATATATTAATTTTTATGATAGATACTATAAAATTGATTTTTTCCCAACTTTTTGGGATAAACTGACTAAAATACTAAATGAGAAAGTTGTTATTCCCAGAATTGTGATTGATGAAAACTATCAAGATTTATGGTTAAAAGATTGGCTTAGTAGTAATTACAATAAGTCATATATCAATCAAAAAAATTATTCAGCTGAATGGATTGAGGTTTTGCGTTATATTGCAACTTGTGTCTTATACAACGATGCCGCTCTTGCTTCTGAAAAAGGTTGGGCACATGAAAAAATTGCGGATGCTTGGCTAATTGCTTTTGCGAAAACAGAAAAATATACTATAGTAACTTATGAAATAAAGAATCCTAATTTAAATCGTATTCATCCAAGTAAAAATGCTAAGATTCCAGATGTTTGTGAACAACTTGGCGTTAGGTGTATTTCAATGAATGAATTTTTTAAAGAAGTACAGCTTTCTGTCTGAAATATAAAATATATATTCTCTGTAAGTATCTTTTTATTTAAAGAAAATACCATTAGTAAAGAAGGAATTAATGAAATTCTAAATTGGCAAAACAAAGGTAATAAATTTGTTATTAAAACAGGCAGAGATTGGATATCATTATAAAAAAACTTGTTGATTATCCTGATATGAATCCAGATTATATTATCGGTAATAACGGTGTAGCATTGGATAAAAAGATATATCAGACTATTAATGAAAAAGATAGAGACACTCTTTTTTTTGTGGTATGTCAAAATGATTATGCAAATAAACGTATCAAGCTAAGTATTTATAATTTAGTTCTTTCTCAATGGCAGACTGTAAAATTTGAAGATTTAAGTGATATTTGTCAAGGAATATCAAGTGATAACGAGGATATATTGTGTCAATTATCTATCCAATTTTTGAATGAAACATCAGCTAGGAAGTTTGTTAATGAAATGAAAGGTAATATCCCTAGTTTATCATTCTTACAAAATATACAAACAGTGGATATTGTACCTGAAGGAATCGATAAAAAAACTGCTATTGAACGATTTGCGACGGAAAATAATATTCATCATGCTAATATTTTTACAATTGGTGATGGCTTAAATGATCGGTCTATGTTAGCTGCATATACTAGTGCGACGTTTATTGATGTGTGTGTGGATATTAAAGAGTCAGCAGATTATCAAGTTTCCTCTGTATCGTAATGGATAAGGATGATTTATAATTTAACGGAATGATACGTATTATTTTGCTATTTAAAAAGATATTTACTTTCCAAAGTAGATGTCTTTTTTTATGCCCAAATTTTAAATAAACAAAAAAGAAGCAACCGTCAGCACAGGGCTACGTGTCCCGATGGTGCCAGGATTGCTTCTTTCCTATAGTATAGCATCAAAAGAGTTTATGCGCAATTCGTTTACTAACGACCAACGGCGAACAATTATAATAAAAAGCCCCACTGCCTAAAGAGTTGGCGAGTGGGTTTTCTTTATTGTGAAGGTTGGTCTAGAATTTTGCTGACTGTAGGTGGGGTGAATAAAAAGCTCATCATCGGATTGGTAAAGCGAAAAGAAATCTGTTTCACCGTGTGAGAAGCGCTTTGTAAGGTCTGCTTTTCCTCAACGGTCATCAATCGCTGAAACTGCTCAGGATGATTGAATAAATCAGGGACCAACGTAAAATTAATTTTAATTAAGTAAAAGCGAATGGCCAGATAAATGACAATCAGTAAAATGAAATTGAGAATTGGATGGCCATTTGTCATGAGAAGGGCTTGTTTATATGGATCAGCTAATGTATTAAATGGCGAGAGTAAAATCAGTGCCGCGAAATTCGTCGTATGAACCAATGATAAGATGCTGCCTTGTGTGGTCAGTAAGAATAATTCATATAAGACGACCGATGCCAAATAAATGAGGCTCACTGTCTGATACCATGAAGTCACCGCAAAGAGATATTCTTGTGGTAGATAGTGCTTGGTCATGGCTTCTAATCCTAATGTCAAAATGCCGGCTAACCAGATTTTGGATAAAAAGGTGAAGAAAAAATAGCGTCTCAAGAGTTTCATTGACATCATCCTTTCTATTTTGTGACCTATCTATTCTAACACTAAAGTCCAAAAAAATCATGAAAAAATGCCTATTTACCACAAAAATATAGAATAAGTCGATAAATTATTTTATAAACAGTTTAAATGAATGAAGCGTACTAATAAGAAAACGAATAATTTATCTATCGTACACTTTTTGGAATGTTTTCTATTTACACGAGGAGAAAATATGTAAGTTATTGAGAATTTTCATTGTTTACAAAAGATAGATTATCAAATAGCTAAATAAAATATGAATCATATTATTTAAAATAAAAATAATATAGTCATATCAATTGATTTAATGAATGGTTTGATATGATATGTATTTTATAGACTAGCAGATAAATTTTTTGTTTTGTAGCGAATCGGTTTGTTTTATCGCAAAACGTATTATTTAAAAAGAAAGGGTTTTCGTAATCGGCGAGTATGTATATAATAATATTATATTTTGCATGTGAAAAATGCTTAAAATCTATTGTAGGAAGTGAAGTTAAATATTTTGTTTTTTTGAAGCGACTTGGTTACAGCAAATAGAAAAAAATTTGAAAAAGTTTGCGGCATTTTTTTGACATTTTACTTTTTGAAAACGTTATTATAGATGAAAGTAAAATGTTGTGAAGTTTCGCTAACGGATATGCCGGCTTATCCAGATGGGGGATGGATGCAAAATAAGGAGTGAGAAAATGAATGATAACCGTTTAAGTAAACCATTTGCAAGTGATGTCATCAGAAAATATGAAGCTCTGGAGCGAAAAGTGCTGTGGAATCTGCATATTTATCCGACGCATAATCAATATGATGATTACTTTCAAGAGGTTTGCATCGCCTTATGGAAGCTGGTCTGTGAATATGATTCATTAGAGGATTTTGAGTTAAATTGTCCTTTGCCGTATATCTATCAGCGTTTGAAATGGCGGATTTTGGATTGTATCCGTCATGAGAAGACCTTACATGAAGATGCTTGTGAGGATGAGCAATTATATTCTTTTATTGAGTCTTTGAGTTTTGAGGATGATTCGGATTTTTATCTTTATTTGGATAAATTTTGTGAAGAACTATCAGATAAACATCAAAAATATTTAAATTGTCTCTTGGCGAAAAATCAAGGTTCGCGCCAAAATCGGTCGTACTATCGCAAAAAATTACGGTCGGTCTTTCAAGAATTTTTCAAAAAGCAAGGTTAAACCACCAACAGCCTATTCGATACTGCTCGGATAGGCTGTTTTTTTACGATACTTTCTCAACTTTTTCGAGGTATTGGCTGCGTTCTTCAAAGAGTTGGTAGAGTTTTTTCTTACCAAGTGTGCCTTGTAGATTTTCGGCTTCTTCGTAAAGGGATAGAATCCGATCACAGGTTTGGATACTCAGAATTTGTTCGATTTGGTGTGCTTCTTTGGCATTGACCGGTGCTTGATTCGCCCTTTGTCGTTTTTGATTCCGTAATGCAATAAAGGCTCGTGTGTTTTGCTGAATCTTGGGTGATAAATACGCATGACAACGCTGAATAATCGCTTTTTTGCCACCGCCTTGTCGATGGGCGAGGATGAAGCACTTGATGGTTGTTGAGTGCGGGATTGTAAATTTTTGATACATGTTTCTTTTCCTTTCAAATTCCTACCTGAGAAGTATAATACAAGAATATTCGTTCGGTCAAGGTGTAAGATTTAAATATTTTTAGTTGTTACTTTCATAAGATGAGGCAATTGAAGCATCTCGTTTTTTGACAGTTTAGGGAAAGTGACGCCGAAATTTATGCCTAAAAAAGGATAGATAATGAGATGGATTTTAATAATTAATATCCTATTTATGAGAATGAAAGGTGTATTGATATCTGTTCGGGTGTTAGTTATCTAACAAATTCACCTTAAAAATTAAAATGATTATGATAACTTGATGAGAATTTAGAAAGCGCATAAAATATTATTATATTGAATTTTCTAAATATTTTTAATAACTAGATATTATTCATTTTTGTTGACTTTTAGAAAACGGAAAATTATACTTTTCTTAAGTAATCTTAATGATGAAAATGCTTTATCGCGTAATTGAGAATATGAAAGGGGAACGAAGCGATGAACAATAAAATGAAAAAAGTAGTTGTTCCTGCACTTTTGCTTAGCTCAACCGTTTTGTTAGCTGCATGTGGTTCAGGCGACAAAAAATCAAGTAGTGGAAAGAGTGGTTCGACTTATAACTATGTGTATACCACAGATATTAATAGTTTAGACTATACTTTCTCTGCTCGTAATACAAACTCAGATCACTTCACCAACTTTGTGGATGGCTTGTTTGAAAATGACCAATACGGTAACTTAAAACCAGCTTTAGCCAAATCTTGGGAAGTGAGTGAAGATGGTTTAACTTACACTTACCATTTACGTAAAGGCGTGAAATGGGTAGACAACGAAGGTAACGACTATGATGAAGTAAGAGCACAAGACTTCGTAACTGCTTTAAAACATGCGGTTGAAGTGAAATCTGAAATGCTTTATGTCGTTCAAGGTAGTATCAAAGGATTGGATGACTACATTAAAGGAAATACCAAAGACTTTGCTTCAGTAGGTGTGAAAGCAGTAGATGATTACACTTTACAATATACCTTAGTGAAACCTGAAACATTTTGGAATTCTAAATTAACTTATGGAATTATGTATCCAATTAATGAAGAATTCTTAAAATCAAAAGGCAAAGATTTCGGTCAACCAAGCGCTGACAGCATCCTTTATAATGGTGCGTATATCTTAGCAAACAACACTGCTAAATCTGTTATTGAATATCACAAAAATGATAGCTATTGGGATAAAAAACATGTATATATCGATAATGTGAAACTTACTTACTATGATGGTAGTAACCCAGATTCATTATTTAAAGAATTTGACCAAGGAAACTACTCAATGGCTCGTGTTTTCCCTAACTCAGGTGGCTATAAAGATGTGGAAGCAAAATATGGCGATAATGTCTTCTACTCTCAACCAACGGGAACCACTTATAATGTAACCTTTAACTTAGACCGTCAATCATACAATGCGACATCTAAGAAAACGGATCAAGAAAAAGCTGATACGAAAAAAGCTATCTTAAATAAGAATTTCCGTTTAGCGATGGAATTTGCCTTAAATAAAGCTGACTACTTAGCGCAAAATGTTGGTAAATCTGGTTCTGAAAAAGGTATCCGCAACATCTTAACTCCTTCTGAATTCGTGATGGTGGGCGATAAGACATACGGTGAAGTGGTTCAAGAAAAATTACGTGCCTTAGATCCTGAAACTTTTGGCGATGTGAAATTAGCCGATGGTCAAGAAGGTTGGTATAACGTAGATAAAGCTAAAGCATTGTTTGCTAAAGCTAAATCAGAATTAGAAGCACAAGGCGTGAAATTCCCAATTCATTTAGACTTACCACAAGCAGAAACTTCAGAAATGTTAGTAAACCAAGCGAAATCATTGAAACACTCTGTTGAAAGTGCCTTAGGTAGTGACAATGTAGTTATCGATATTAAATTATTAAATGATGATGCTTATAATGCGGCTACTTACCAAGCAACTACAGCAGCTGCACAAGACTTTGATATTTCGACTGCTTCTGGTTGGGGACCTGACTATCAAGATCCATCAAGTTATCTAGATATTTATGATTCACGTACAGGTGCACAATTGCAAAACTTAGGTCTAGAACCATCTGAAATTGCTAAAGATAATCCATCTGCAGCAATTGTAAAAGAAATTGGTTTAACAGAATATGATGCCTTATTGGATAAAGCCGATGCCATCACAGCAAATGACCAAATCGAAAAACGTTATGAAGCTTATGCCGACGCTGAAGCATGGTTAGCTGCCAATGCTTTACAAATTCCAGTGCAAGCATTTGGTGCGACGCCTCGTGTATCTAAAGAAGTGCCATTTACTCGTCAATTCAGCTGGGTTGGTCTAGCAAATCAAAAATATAAAAACTTGAAATTACAAGGTGATGCAGTCACAACCAAACAATATGATAAAGCTTTGAAAGATTGGGAAGCGAAAAAGGTTGAAACCGCAACTGAAAATATTTCTAATCAACAAAAATAAACACTCTTAACTTTGCTTATTTTCCACTCATCCTCCGTTCAGGGTGGGTGGTTTTTTGTGTATAAAAAAACTTCCAAATTTGTATTGTTTACAAAGGTGGAAGTTCGTTGATTTCTTGATTTTCTAAGAGGCCGGTATAGTATTCGTACCACATTTGCGCCACGTGGTCTTCTGAATAAAATTGGGCCGCTTGTTTGGATTTTTCAATGTAAGGTAGTAACTTTTCGCGATGTTGATAGTAGTCGTTGAGCTTGGCATGCATTTCATTCACATCGCGTGTCTCAATATATTTATCAGCAATGACTGCATCATATAGGTCTAATTTGCGCAACATGACCGGCAAATGGCAATTGAAACTTTCTAAAATACTCATTGGGAAAAGCTCATTAAAAGAAGGAAGTAAGAACAAATCTGCCAAATTATAATAATCATTAATCTGCTCACGTTCGACAATGCCAGTGAATTTTAGATTGGCAGGTGGTTCATTGACGATTTTTTTGTACTTGTCATAGCCATCGGTAATCATCCCAAATGAAAAGCCGCCGACCCAGATAAATTGAATATGTGGGTTATCGATAGCAAGCTGGATAAAATCATCGACACCTTTACGCTCTTGAATCTGACCAATCCCTAGCACGATAAAATCATTTGCTTGGTAGCCTAACTCTTGGCGGAAACTTTGCTTAGTCTTTTCCTCTTGTGGATAGAAGGTTTGACTAGATACAAAGTTAGGAATGTAGGTAATTTTTTCGCGTTCTAAGCCAAAACGCACCAAATCCTCGATAAAGCTAGGATTGACGACGACTAATTGGTCCATTCGCTTGTAAAAAGAAGTCACATACCAGTTAACGATTGCTTGGAGTGGGCGGAGTAATTTAATACTACCTTGTAAGGTTTCTGGTAAAAAATGTACATAGCCCACACGCACACCACGAGCTTTCTTTAAAAAAGTAGAAAGATAAAAGAGCGGATCAATGGTATGGTAATGTGAAATATCAGAGGCTTGATAATTGTTGATACGAATGATAAATTCATCGCTAAATCTTTTTTCTAGCATATTTATCAGCTCACGGTAAGCACTAGCCACTCCTTGACCTTTGACTTTTTCCGCTGAAGAGAACATATTTATGCGAATCAAACTCTTTTTACCTCTTTTCTGTATTCATAAATTTACTATACTGATTTTGTGTGCGTTTTGTCAACTAGACTTTAGACCTAGATGCTATTTGTAAAAAAATTGTTATAAAAAAGATTGGCTGCATATGACAACCAATCTTTCAAGCGTTATTTGATTTTATTCGACGACAAAAATCCATCCTTCAGGCGCCTTTTTATCACCAAATTGGATACCAGTTAATTCATCATATAAGGCTTTAGTTACTGGTCCGACTTCGGTTTCGCTATAAAAGACATGGAAGTTATCTTTATATTGGATACCACCGATTGGAGAAATCACAGCGGCAGTTCCACAGGCACCGGCTTCGGTAAATTGATCTAATTCATCAATTTTAACTGTCCCTTCAATTGCTTCTAATCCTAAGCGTTCTTTTGCCAAGTATAATAGGGAATACTTGGTGATACTTGGTAAGATAGAAGGAGATTTTGGTGTGATAAATTTGTTATCTTTTGTAATCCCAAAGAAGTTTGCGGAGCCGACTTCTTCAATCTTTGTATGGGTTTCTGGATCTAGGTAAATACAGTCGGAATACTTATGATCATGGGCCTCCTTACCTGGTAATAAACTTGCGGCATAGTTCCCCCCGACTTTAGCAGCCCCCGTTCCTTGAGGGGCAGCGCGGTCATATTCAGAAACGATGAAGTTCGTAGGGATCAAGCCACCTTTGAAGTAAGGTCCGACAGGCATACAAAATACGGTGAAAATGTATTCTGGTGCAGGACTAACTCCGATACTATCACCGACACCGATGAGTAGTGGACGGATGTATAAAGTAGCCCCTGTGCCATAAGGTGGGACAAAATCTTCATTGGCTTTGACTACTTGTTTGACTGCATCGATAAAAGTTTCTTCAGGGATTGTTGGCATTAATAGACGAGTCGCGCTACGATTGAGACGTTTGGCATTTTCATCGACCCGGAAGAGATTAATCTTGCCATCTTTGCGTCGATAAGCCTTCAAACCTTCAAAACATTGTTGGCCGTAGTGTAAAGCCGCCGATGCTTCACTGATTTGTAACGTGCTATCTTCGGTCAATTCTCCTTTACTCCATTGACCATTTTTCCAATACATACGATAGCGCCAAGGAGTCTTGATATAGTTAAATCCAAGGTTATTCCAATCAATTGTTGTCATTTTAATCACTCCATTTTTTATATTTCACCAGTTCGTAAAAGGCAACCTAAATCTAACCAACCTTTTACTTACCAGCATCGAGCTAACAAAAACTCTAGATGACTAACAGTATAGCACTTTGAATAAAGGTTGTGAAGTGGGTCGATCAGCTCCGAGCAGCTAAGATTGTCCGGAATGGTAGGAAAATCCACTATTTTTTAAGATTTTCCTAAACAGGCCGGCTTAGATGCACAGGAGCTACCCACTGAACACCGTCTAATAAGGTTGTAAATCGACTCGGGTAGCTACGAGCGGATAAGGTTTGTCCAACACATCGGGAAAGTCCAAGAAGTAAAGACTTTCCCAGATGAGAATGTCTGACGCTGAAGTAACTAGTCGATTTACACTTTTAAAATCAAGGTTGTGAAGTGGGTAGGAAACAAAAAAACAGCAGCCGACATCATGCTGCTGTTTTTACGAATTTGTACTAAAAAAATTGAATCATTCAGTTTAAAACGAATGACTACCTCCGCCGCCAAAATTTCCACCGCCAAAACCTGTGCTAAAGGTACTGCCGCCAGAATCATGATCATCATCGTCATGGCTCTCAATCACACGAGTAGTGATAAAGCTATTAATTAAATCTGTATCATTAATCTCTAAATCAATCACGCCATTATTTTGACGGTCATAATGATAGCGTCCACCAATGCGTAGTTGGTAGCGTCCTTTAACCGTGAAGAAAATCCCTAAGCAAGTCGCGATTCCACCGATTATCGCAATGCCAATTTCTAACGGTGTTAACGTCTTGATATAAGTGATTTCTCCGGTATCTTTATTGATGCGATAATGATGATGAGGAATCCCCGCTTTGACATCTTCTAGTACCATTTCAAAATAATCACGAGCGGCTTGGTCAAAGTTATTGTCTTTTAGTGATTCGGTCACTTTGTCATTAATATCTTCCAAGCGTGCATCGGTCAGAAAATCAATCATATTCCCCGATGTCACCGTAGTAAAGTGACGATTGGCCAAATCAATGTAAAAAATCGCGCCATTGCCATCTTTGCCCACGGTGTTGTAAAGATACTCTTGGGCCGAATATTCGACATCATCGGTTGGTGTATCGGTAATCACTAGCAAAGTCGTAGCTTGATTTTCATCCTTAATTTTTTCAGCAATTTTAGCTAATTTATCAAGCTGGCTTGCGGATAAATGATTGTTTTCATCTTTGACGTAAGTATTTTCTTGTGCATAAAGAGGAGTGGATGCGATAACAAATAGCATGAACCCGCAAATCATGCTTAGCCAAAGCGACCATTTTTTTATAGATAGGTTTGTACTCATAAGAAGAAATACCCCCCTAACAATAATAGCGCAGTCACAATCATACCACTGATTCCGGAAACCAGTCCTAATTTTAGTGAATCTAAAGGTAAGATTCCCGCTGTTTTTCCGGTGATGCCATTCATTGCGTAATAATAAACTTTATTTGACGAAGCGCGGTTTTTATAGGTAACCAGCCACATCGGCAAAAGCACATATTGTTTATCAATGGTGAGGACCTTGCTTTCTTGGATTTCAGGCTGAAAACTAGTTTGAGCCGCAATCGTATCTTCAAAAGCTTCTAAGGCATAATCACCCATTTCGTGACGGACATTGGCTTTCAGTTGGGCAAATTCGATATCGCGTTTTTCAGCTAAAAAACCTGACAAATATTGAGAATGAAAGTCTTGCATCGCCTCAAGTGGAAAAGGTTGGACCGCTTCGACCATTTTCTTTTGCACATTTTTCGTTAGGGCATTTTTCACAAGGTTTTTAAAATGAAACTTGCCTTTGCGATGGATATGGTATTGCTTGGTTTCGGTATATTCGACATTGCCTACTTGCCAAACGCGAATGGTCGTTGATTGGCCGCTAATTTCCGCTTCTCCTTTGGCCTCAGTAATCCAATATGGAAAGTACACACCGGTTATTTTTTCGACTTGCTGCTCATTGAAAAAGGCACGTGGGACGAAATGTTTATGGCTTGCCCAGTCGATAAATTGCTTTTGCGCTTCTTTTTTAGTTATTTTAAAAGGAAGGAGTTTATCCGGCAGCAAATCCCCGGATAAACGACCACTTAAAATAACAGGACTATGGCAAAAATAGCATTCAGTTGCGGCTGTGGTTGCTTCACAGGCTATCTGGGCCCCACAGCTCGGACAGCTATATAAATCATAGGCGTCTTCTGTTATTTCATTTGGTTGCGTGGTGGTCTGTGTCTGCGCCTGGGTATTGGTCTCATCTTGTGCGAAGGCCTTGGCTTGTTTTTGCTTTTGCTCGAAGGTAGTGACTTCTTCTTCGGTAAAGACACTCAAACAGTAGGGACAATGAAATTGCTGGTCGCTAGGTTCAAAAGTTAATGCCCCGCCACAATTTGGGCAGCGATGGGTTAAAGCTTCCATAATTTCACTTCCTTAATCGAGACTTTCTGCTAAAAAGGGTTGACCACACTCTGGGCAGAACTTAGGCATGGCATTGGTAATTTCAATCACGCTCTTACATTTGCTACAACGCACCTTCATGCCAGCATTTGTCGTTGGCGTTGGTTTAGGCGTGCCACAGTTGCTGCAGAATTTGCCGGTATTTTCTTGGTTACAGTTCGGACAGTGCCAGCTAGATTCTTGCGCTGCTGAGGTGTTTGCCGCTTGTTGATTTTGTTGGGCTTGTGCTTGATTTTGGCGAGAAGCTTGGGATAAGTAATCGCCGGTTAAGTTCGCGCCCATATTCATGCCAAAGAAAGCATTGGCCGCACCGTTTGGATTGTTGCCCGCATCTGCAATACCTTGAGCGATACTGGTTTGCATAAAGCTTTCACGCAAATTCGGATCGTTGAACATCGCGCCTTTGTTTCGCATATTGATAAGTTGTTGCGAATCATCCGTGTAAGAAATGCTGGCTAGGGCGATGGAGACAATTTCGATGCCGCGTAGGGATTTCCATTGTTCGTCAAGGTTTTGGTTCATGACTTTGGATAGTTCCGCCGTTTTAGAAGCCAGATAGCTAATACGTTCACCTTGGGCCGAAAGTTGATTGATTGAGCTTTGCAGACCGCTGACAAATTCCATTAAGAACTGTTCGTTAATTTCATCGATTGTTAAGCGAGTCACCCCTTTAGGAACGACATTTTTGAAGAATAAAATTGGATCGGTAATCGCGATGGAGTAGCTACCATGAGCGCGCACGAATAATTCCGCATTGTAAAAATTATCGAAATAGTTAATTGGTTGCTGCGTACCAAAACGAATGCCGCGAATTTCTTGTAAATTAATAAAGAACACTTCTTGCTTACTTGGCGTCACTCCACCAAAACGGAAACGCTCGAAACTTTCATTTAGTGCGCCTTCAAAATCACCGTTAAATAGCGATGGTGCCGCAGAATTGTCGACTTTGTAGTAGCCTTCTTCAGCGGTGTAGTCGATAATTTGCCCGCCGTCTACCAAAAGCATCATCATATTTGGATAGACACGAATCATCGAACCATCAGAAATATAATCGACGGAGCCTTTGGTGTTGCTGCCACGTTTTTTATTTTTGGACATTAATACGCCTTTACACATCAGCGTGGTATTGTCCATTGTATCTGGCTCAATAATATCTAGCCACTGATCAGCCAATGTCGATGTGGCACTTTGAATTGCTGCTTTAATAATACCCATAAGAAAACCTCCAATATTTTTCATAAAATGTTACTACAAAATAATTATACCATAAGATAAAGTCACTGCCGATGGGACTAGAGATGGAAATGTATACGAAGGCGAGGATAGAAGATGCTGTCAGATGTGCTTGGGTGCATAAAAAAACTCGAAAGAAAACAATTCCTTTCGAGCTTGCTACACTTCTTTAATTATTTTTGGGCCCTTCGCATAATGCAAACGGTGCTGGCGGATATTGTAGCCTCAAACTAGCCAGATCTCCTAGGGAAAAGTTCCCTGCAAAATCATTATAGCAAATAATCAATTTTTGGCAATAAAAAAGAGAAATGCCTAACCTAGTGGAACAATCGAGGCTTGTTCTGCCTGTGCATCTCTCACAAATATGGTAGCACACTTTTTTACGAAAATCCACGAAAACGATTGATATTTGGGTATAATAAGGATATGTAAATCGAAATGAGGTGGCAATCATGCCGAGTGTTGCTAAATCTAAATTTTGCCGTGATGCTTATTTAAGAAACGATACGAGTCCGGAAACACTAGATAAAATCAAAAGCTTAATCAACGATACTGAAGTCATGCCTTGGCTGCGCATCCCAGTTGCTGATTGGGCAAAAGGCGTGCTGATTTTGTTAGGTGAGATGGAATGTGAAGAAGGAGAGTTAAGGTATCCTTTAAACTATGTCATGGAGTTATATGAAGCGTATATGGAGGAATATAAAAATGGAAGGATGGAGGTGTAAAGTAATGCATTGTCAGAAAACGTTTTATCTGTTTTTGTTTAATGTAAAAATTGTTGTATTACATTTCACTTTTCTATTGATTTAGCATAATATTAGAAGTATTATTAATTTATATAAAATATGAACATAGAAGGGACTGTGAATGATTTATGAAATATATAGAAAGCGTTTCGATTGGATTTGATATTGGTGTGGGATCGGTTGGTTATGCTGTTATTAATTCTAAAACGAAACAAATTTTAGAAAGCGGTGTAAGTATTTTTCCTGCAGCAGTTGCACAAAAGAATGTTGAACGTCGTGAATTTCGTCAATCAAGACGTTTGATAAGAAGACGAGTCAATCGCTTAAATGATTTGAAAAAGTTACTGAAAAAGAATGGCTTTATCCCATCTCCTAATAAAAATCCTTATGAAATTCGTGTTAGAGGATTAGAGCATCAATTGAATAAAGATGAGATTGCAATTGCGATGTTACATATTGCAAAACGTAGAGGTATAAGTTATTCATTAGGTGATATTGTAGACGAGAATGTTACTGATTTTAAGGGGAAAATAGCAAAAAATCAAGAAGCATTAGAGAATAAGACACCTGGTGAGATACAATATGAACGTTTGTTAAAATACGGTAAAGTTAGAGGTACAGTCACCAATTATGTTGAATATGATGAACAGCCAGAGTATTTTTTAAATGTATTTCCTAATAGTGCATATGTTGATGAAGCAAAAAGAATTTTAACTTGCCAAAAACAGTATTATCCTGAAATTACTGATGATTTAATCGAAAATATTGTCAAAATTATTAGTCGCAAACGAGCTTATTATATTGGTCCAGGTAATGAAAACTCTAGAACTGATTATGGAATCTATCGTACAAATGGTGAAACACTAGAAAATATTTTTGAAATTCTTATTGGTAAAGATAGTGTTAATCCAGATGAGCTACGTGCACCAGCAAACTCCTTGACTGCACAGGTTTATAATTTATTAAACGATTTAACGAATATTCGGTATAATGGATCGGAAAGATTAACTCCCGAACAAAAACAAGATATTTTATCTGAATTACTTACTACAGAAAAAACAGTACAGATGCTAAATGTTATTGCGAAAAAAGTAAATGTTAAGAAAGAAGAAATTTCAGGATTCCGTACAAAAAAAGATAATAAACCTGATTTTCATACATTAGAAGTATATCGAAAAGTTCGAAAACATATGCTAAATAAGGGAATCGATATAAATGAATGGCCAACAGAATGCTTTGATGAGCTAGCTTTTATTTTCAATTTAAATACTGAAATTGGTGAAATTAGAAATCGTATTTCTGAAAAAGTGTTACCTAAATATGATTTTATTACTAATCAAATTGTTGATGATTTACTTGAAGATCCTAAAATTTTTGCTATTTCAACTTCACAAAAATGGCATCGTTTTTCAATTAAAACAATGAATGTGTTAATACCTGAATTACTAAATGGTTATGATGAACAAATGACGATTCTAACAAGGATGGGATTACTGGAAGAAAGTAAGAATGATTATTCAAACATTGATAAAATTGATGTCAAAAATGTAACTGAAAATATTTATAATCCAGTAGTGCGAAAATCAATAAAAAAATGTTTGAAAATCTTTAATGAACTTTATAAAAAATACTCAAATATTTCGGATGTTGTTATTGAATTACCACGCGAAGATAATCCCGAAGATGCAAGAAAATTAATTGAGAAGATGCAAAAAGAAAATCTTGTTGAAAAAGATGCATCATTAGAAGCGTTTAGAAAAGAAGCAAATTTATCAGAAAATGGATTAGTTAATTTTTTAAGAAAAGGGAAAAATCGCGCATTAAAGATTCGTTTATGGTATCAACAAGAAGGGAAATGCTTATATACAGGCGAACCAATCTTAGCAGAGGATTTGTGTAAAAATGAAGTAAGTTATGATATTGATCATATTATTCCAATTTCGGTATCATTTGATGACAGTATGAACAATAAAGTCTTGTGTTCTAGCCACTTTAACCGATTTGAAAAAGAAAAGAAAACGCCATTTGAATATTTTAGTAATAAATCAAGTCATTTAGGACGTTATAGTAATTTTGATGAATTTAGAGCTGCTGTTAATGCAAATAAACGAATTAGTGATGTTAAACGTAAGAATTTACTGTCAAAAGAATTGTTGTCAGATTTAGATACTCGTAAAAAATTCATTGCACGTAACTTGGTAGATACTAGATATGCTTCGAGAGTTGTATTTAATGAATTGACACAGTTTTTTGCATCTAAAAAAGTTGATACTAAGGTAGCTGTTATTCGTGGAAAATTCACTTCACAACTAAGACGTGCATGGCAATTAAATAAATCAAGGGATACCTATCATCATCATGTAGTAGACGCTGCTTTAATTGGTGTAACTCCTTTCTTGGAGGTTTGGCGCTCAGGAAAAACGATATATCCGCGTAAAATGACTGAAGCTCAAACTGATTTTGAATTAAATGCAATAACTACAAATGATGACTTTAAAGAAAGCTATTATCAATTACCTTGTCCACAATTTTTAGATTATCTAACTCAAATGCAAGAAAATCTAAAAATTAATTTTGAAGTTGATAAAAAAATGAACCGTAAAATCAGTGATGCAACGATTTATTCAACTCGACAACAAAAATTGGGTAAGGATAAAAAAGAAGAAGATTATTCTTTGGGGACGATTAAAGATATTTATACTGTTGATGGATACAGTACATTTAAGAAAATCTATGATAAAGATAAAGAAAAATTTTTAATGTATCATTTGGATCATAAGAGTTTTGAAATCTTAGAAGACATTGTTTCAAAATTTCCTGATAAAGAGGAATATACTGATGGTAAAGGAAAGGTGAAACAAAGAGCAGTAAGTCCTTTTGAACTGTATCGTCGTAAATATGGATATGTTCAAAAATATAGTAAGAAAAATAATGGTCCGATTATTAGAAAATTGAAATATTATGATCAAAAATTAGGTGCTAGTTTTGTAGACATAACACCAACTGATGCCAAAGATAAAAAAGTATTTTTAGGTTCAATTAATCCTTGGAGAACAGATGTCTACTATCTTGAATCAGAAAACACCTATCATATCATGGGAATCAAATATGCTGATTTACGCTTTATTAATGGTAAATACGGAATTCCTTCAGATGTTTATCAACAAATTAAGAAGAGAGAAAAAATACCAGTAGATGCTGAATTTCGATTCTCACTTTACAAGAATGATCGTATTAAAGTAATTGATACTGTTACAAATGAGGAAATTGAACTAAGGTTTTGGTCAAGAACTATGCCAGTAAAGATAAATTATGTTGAATTAAAGCCGTTATATCAAGATAAGTTTAGTTCCGAACAGTTTTTACCAATTTATGGAAAAGTTGCTAAAAGTGGTCAGTTTTTAAAAAGATTATCAAGTAAAAATCAACTCATTTATAAAGTAAATACTGATGAACTCGGAAATCCGTATTATATTTTAAAAGAATCACAAAATCCAAAAAATATTATTGACAACTCTAATAAGACGGAGTAGAATATTCAGTGTAAGGGACGCCTTACACTGATACCAAATCATTAAGAATCTACAAAAATAAGACTTTACGTCGAGTTTCCCGTCATCTTTGTATGGCGGGTTTTTTTATTAGTATAAAGCGGGTGATAGATATGAGTAATGCGTGGCAGACAGTGTACATTAAACAATGCGACTCAATGCGTTTGAAATGGAATCAGCTCGAAATAATTAAAGTGACAGAAAAAATATATGTGCCATTAGAAGATATTCAAATGATTATTTTAGAGGGGAAAACCTCTATTACCACAAGCTTATTATCGGAATTCAGTAAGTATAATATTGTAGTTGTTGTTTGTGATGACTCATATTTACCTACAGGCATGTATTTATCATATGCTAATTATCATCGATCTGCCAAGAGAGCTTGCGAACAGATATTATGGACCTACGAAATGAAAGCGCTAGCGTGGAGAAGCGTAGTTGTTCAAAAAATGAAAAATCAAATGAAGTATGCAAAATACAAAAATATCGATTCTTCAAGAGTGATAGCAATGCAAGATTATATTCTTGATACTCAGCCTTATGATAAAACGAATAGAGAAGGACATGTAGCAAAACTTTATTTCAATTCGTTATATGGAAAAGAATTTACAAGGGATCTCCCAATATTAGAGAATGCTGCAATGAATTATGGATATTCTATTATTCGAGCATTAATGGCAAGAATTGTTGTAGGACAGGGTTTTATGCCTGTTTTGGGTATTTTTCATTCGAATGAGTATAATGCATTTAATCTAGTTGATGATTTAATGGAGCCGTATCGTCCCTTAATGGATTACTGGTTAGATTTAACGATATTCGGTAAATATAATTTTATGAGTTATGAAGTAAGAACGACAATAATAGATTTTATTAATCAACCTATTTATGTTAATAATCAAAAGAGTACAATTGATGAATCAATGAAGAAATATGTCAATAGTTTTGTAAAATCAATGCAAAATAAAGATATGAAGTATTTGGTAGAAATAGATATAGAAAATTTCATAGGAGCTTAAAAATGAGGTATCAACAGATGAGAATACTTTGCTTATTTGATTTACCAGTTGAAACGAAGAAGGAACAGAAGGAATATAGAGAATTCAGAAAAGCGTTAATTTCAAATGGCTTTCACATGCTACAGTATTCAGTTTATTATAGAGTTGTTCCTAATCGTTCGATTGGAAAGAAATATGAAACTATTTTAAAAAAATCAATTCCAGAGGGTGGTGAAATTCGTCTTCTTTATGTGAGTGAAAAACAATTTGAAGATATGCAAATCTTGGTAGGACATCGAAGTACTCAAGAAATTATTGTTGGGAAAAATAAATTGGTGGTGATTTAATGTCTGACTTATTTTTAGATTTTGGATGGCTGAAAGAAAATTTTGAATGTAATGGTTATTTATATTTTACTGGGCAAGATCACAATAATCATTATAAATTGTATAATAGTCTACAAGTAGCAGTTCAGAGGAAAACAATGAAGGAAGAAGCAGAAAATTATTTCGGAACCACTCAAATGGTTTTAAATTTTGATGGTAAAGACTTATGTTCAAAAAATTGTAAGCATATATTCATTGATTCAGTAGAGGATTTTAATAAATATATTTTTCAATCTAAAGACTCTTTTATTAATGAAATTTTATCTAGCTTATCCTCAAATAAAAAGGTACAAGATATTTTGGTAGAATTTGAAGATAATTTGATGTCCTTGGAAGAAATTATTAATAAGGAACTCAGAAAGAATATAAGTAATATAGACTTCTTGTTAAAAAATATTTTATTTGATGAAGTCATCAAAAACATGTTTATCTGTCAGACTCATGAAAATGGCAAGTCCATAGTTCCAATGTATCAAAATTTATCAGTTCAAATTATTAATTTATGCAATCTGATAGATATATATTTAAAAGGTAATAGTAGTCAATGTTGGGTTCATGTATATTATCCCTCTTCTTTTTGTATGAAAAATGAACATGAATTATTAATGAAACGCCTTAAAGAATTAATGCTAAAGTATAATAATTTTCATGTAATTATTATAGATAGTCAATTATTTGTTACAAATTGTTCACATGAGGATATTGAATCAATAGTTGTTATGAATGAAGGAAACATAGATCAACTTCCTCCATATCCTGTAATAAGAAACCTAATAGAAGGAAATTATCCATCAGATAAAAATTTTTCTGATGAGGAACTTATATATATGCTTCTTTCAATTATTCCGATATTAGGCAGTGATAATTATAAAGATTTATCCCCACGTCAACATATTTGTATTAACTTGCTTAATTATATTGTGTATGGAATAAAGCAAAAAGAATATATTTATGATATTTTAGATCCACTAGAGAAAATATATTTAGAAAGTATAGTAAAATAGTGTTTATTTACTGAAAATTATATGATAATATTCAAATGTACATGACCGAATAATAGCTAGATTTTTTGAAAAAATTTTTTTGAGGGTTTTTGTACTCTTAATGATTTGGTATCAGTAAAACCATTAGGTGCTTTGGTTGCTTCGCCGTAAAGGTTTTTGTACTCTTAATGATTTGGTATCAGTAAAACACCATAATCACAACCACTTCCACAATATCCGTTTTTGTACTCTTAATGATTTGGTATCAGTAAAACTCACGTTTAGACTTCTTAATCACTCACTCTGTTTTTGTACTCTTAATGATTTGGTATCAGTAAAACCGTAATATCAAAATTGATATTATAGCCAACGTTTTTGTACTCTTAATGATTTGGTATCAGTAAAACTTGTCGCATCTTTTTCTGTGTATTTCTCTGTTTTTGTACTCTTAATGATTTGGTATCAGTAAAACACTTTCGAGCTATGACCGACACTTTATTTCGTTTTTGTACTCTTAATGATTTGGTATCAGTAAAACACAAAACTTTTGGCTCGTTTTGACCAACGGGTTTTTGTACTCTTAATGATTTGGTATCAGTAAAACATTTTGGGAATTTTTGTAGGTGCCAAAGCGGTTTTTGTACTCTTAATGATTTGGTATCAGTAAAACCCTGGTCATAAGCTTGTTTCTGCTCTAAAGGTTTTTGTACTCTTAATGATTTGGTATCAGTAAAACCGTTGACGATTTCGATCACATACACACCGAGTTTTTGTACTCTTAATGATTTGGTATCAGTAAAACAGATTCTGTAACATCTTTTGCTCCTTCTTTGTTTTTGTACTCTTAATGATTTGGTATCAGTAAAACTACAATCTCAATCCAAATTCATTAAATTTAGTTTTTGTACTCTTAATGATTTGGTATCAGTAAAACAAGTCAGCGAAAGCCGATTTGAAGTAACATGTTTTTGTACTCTTAATGATTTGGTATCAGTAAAACCCTTTCTATTTTTTATTTATTAAAACAACCGTTTTTGTACTCTTAATGATTTGGTATCAGTAAAACTACTTTGCTTATCAGTATTAAACACGCTCAGTTTTTGTACTCTTAATGATTTGGTATCAGTAAAACTATCTATCAGTACGGCAATTGCGACCGGTAGTTTTTGTACTCTTAATGATTTGGTATCAGTAAAACTTTTGAAACCTGCACCGTTGGTACTCATAAGTTTTTGTACTCTTAATGATTTGGTATCAGTAAAACTCCCGATTACTTTCAATAATAATACAGAGTCGTTTTTGTACTCTTAATGATTTGGTATCAGTAAAACATGGATATCGGATTATGATGCGCCAAATATGTTTTTGTACTCTTAATGATTTGGTATCAGTAAAACTAGAAGGTTCGTGTGATTTTTGGGCGTCTGGTTTTTGTACTCTTAATGATTTGGTATCAGTAAAACCTGAATAGCTTTTAGAATAAGTCGGACGCCGTTTTTGTACTCTTAATGATTTGGTATCAGTAAAACATAAATAAACCTGAATGATTCATAGCTCTAAATTAACTAATAAATCAGACCAAATAAATGATCTTTCGTGCAGTAGTTTCTGAATTTGCCTACCAAACGAATAAATTTTATTAACCAAAAATAAGAATTGACGTTTTAGCTGGGAATATGTCAAATTTTGGGCAGACTCTATCCGTCATTTTTGGATAACTATTGTTCTATTTTTTAGACTGAAGCTAGTTGCTAAATTCACAATCGTTCAAATATTTTGTAAAATTCTTCTTGATGGACATGATAGATTGACAGTTTTAATTGAATTTTACGCGCTGTTCTCACTAATTTTCCAGCTATCTTGAAAAATTTTAGTCGAATCGTTTGAATGGGCATGCCCGTTTGTTGTGAGTCAGATACGAAATATTTTAAGCACTGAAGCAAATTATAAGCAATGACACTCATCATCATTCGCATGTAGTTTTCCATTGTTCCCCGCTTGTTATATAGCTCAAAAACAGTTTCAGGCGATATGTTTTCATCAAAATTTGTCACGATAAAAGTATGTTGAAATAATAGTTCATTTGCGTCTCGGACAGATTGAATACATACTCACTGTGCGTGAATCCAGGATTTTGCTTGGTATTGCACTGAGAAATAATGGACTTCTTTTTTATCCCACTCATTATTTCCGTATGATATTTTTTGTTCGCCGAGTCGGGATAAGCGTGCATTATTTTTTAAACGAATGACGTATCTTGCCCTTACTGCTTTGCAAGATTCGTATAGATCTGGTGTGGCAAATCCGCTATCTCCACGTACTAAAAGTTTTTTATACGAGTCCTTTTTCGAATAATGTTCAAGTAATGGTGTGATAAACTCTCTAACACCATGAGAAGTATAACGATTTCCTGCGCGTAACTGTGCTTTTAGAAAATATCCAGCTACGCCATCAAAAGCAACGAGTGGATGGTATCCGTATGTTTGGTAATAGGCATTGTAATTTGCTTGTTCTTGGCTTCAAAATTTGTCTGTATGCGTAGAGTCTAAATCGATGATAAAGTCACTGGCATCATGAAAAGGATAGACTTTATCAAGAAGAGCCTGATTAATTTTTTGTAGTTCTTCAATATTCTTTTCGGTAAAACAATCTAGAAAGCGAGAAATGGTGGATTGAGAAGCAAGATGTTCTTTTTCTAAAAGTAATTGCCAGATAGGATTATTTCTTAAAATATTGGCGGAACTATCTGTATCATAATCCGCAATGAGCTGAAGAATTTGTTCTAAAATGCTTGTATTACTATGGTTGAAATAGCTACGAGTATTATGAATATGGAGATATTGATTGATTAAATGGTTAAAGCTAAGAAGGTGCATCGCTTGTTTGACTAAGACAAGTTAGGCATCACTAGATAAGCAACCGCCATCATGAGAAATAGTAAGATTTGTATTGAAAAGCGCATCATTTTTGTGTACAGTATTCATTAGAAGAACTCCTTTGTTTTGCATTTGGCTGCACTCTTACTATAACGAAATGGAGTTCTTTTTTTTATGACTAATTAGGTGGAAAAGTTAAAATTTTTTAATCGGTTGATGAAACAGTAATTGTAGTACTCAAGACAAAATGTATGAATTATTCAGGGTTAACATTAACCAACTGAACAATAAGTTATATAATAACTAATTACAGAATAGTAAATCGTTTACAAATGTTTGCTGATATTGTATAATGACGTTAGAGATACTGTGAAACAATATGGTTCTTTATGTTTGGAAATGATGTAAATAATATTGTTCTGAAGATAATTCAATAGATGTGAGTTAATATGGTTCTGTTTGAGAATGATGTAAATAATATGGCAGCCCTTATCTAACTATTGATGAACACTTCTTTCTGTGGAAACGGCACCTTAGATTTCTAGGGTGCCGTTGTCATACTCTTTTTTGAATCCTGTGTAAACTTCAAGAAGGTAATCAGTGTTTTTATTCCAATTTTCTTCGTAGCTAATCACATTTAAATAAATCAGTGCTGTTGTGGCGTAGTCGTGGACAGGGATTTTGCCAAATGAAACAATCGTATCATCAGTTTGCAATTTTCGAAGGATGTCTAGGGTCTCCTTATCAGTTTTTCCGAAAATCGTAGCCTCAAAGCAAAATCTCAATCTTTCAGGTAAATTCATCCCTTTGTTCATCAGAAAACCTCCTTAACTATCATTTATTATACAATTATATCGGCTATTTTATAGTTTTGCGAGCGTTTTCTATAAATTGTCTCCAAATAGTAAACCAACCTCCCTAAACTGAGTGATTTTTGGAGAGGTTGGGTTTTGAGTTATTCTGCTAGTTTTACGATTTTGGTGCCATGGAGTTCGTGAATGCCGAGTTGTTGGGCGATTTCTTCGGCGTTTTCGTAAGTGATTTGCCCGCCTGGTAAGATGGTGATGCGACCAGCTGCGTAGTCAATCAGTTCTTTTAAGCGTGGGAGAGTGTCTGAGATAGATTCACTCATTGGACCACCATGGGTAAGGATACGATGGACACCGTGATCAGCTAACCAGTCAATGGCTTCAAATTGGCGTTCGACAGGGATTTCGTCAAAGGCCATGTGGAAAGTAATCTGCAAACCTTCTGCGACTTCAATAAGTTCCTCCATCGCCTCTTCGTCAATCCAGTTACTTGGAGTCAGGCAACCAAAGACCACGCCATCGACACCGAGTTTTTTCGCTTCTATCAGGTCAGTATGCATGATTTTTAGGTCGATATCATTATAGATAAAATGTCCTTTGCGTGGGCGAATCATGACCATTACAGGGACTTGCTTTTCATTACAATAACTAATTGCTTCTTCTAGGACCCCGGTACTTGGCGTCGTGCCACCAACTGCTAAATTATCACAAAGCTCGATACGTTTAGCCCCGCGGTGAATAGCTAGAGGGATATCCGTATGGTTTTCTGCACAAAATTCTTTAATCAACGTAGACATGTTTTTCTTCCTTTCTAAATTCTTCCTTGGGTATTCTAACATATTTTGGCGCATTTTGCTGTAAATTGGTAATTGAATAAGACAAATAGACTGAGTATCATGACGTTAATTAGAAAAAAGGAGCAAAATCATGATTCGTGAAGTAAAAAGGTCAGAAATTGATGTGTTATGTGAACTTAGCCGGCAAACATTTATTGAGACTTTTGCTGCGGTGAATACGCCAAAAGATTTGCAAGATTATTTAGATCAAAATTTAACCGTGGAAAAGCTAACAGCAGAGTTTAATCAGCCACATTCATTCTTTTATTTTCTAGAAAAAGAAGGCGAAATTGCTGGTTTTTTAAAGCTAAATTTAGCGGAGGCGCAAACGGAATATCAGCAAGATGACAGTTTGGAAGTGGAAAGGATTTATATCAAACAAGCTTTCCAAGGTCAAGGTTGTGGGAAAGAGTTATTCGCTTTTGCTCTAGAGCAAGCGAGAAAGTTAGGCAAGAAAAAAGTTTGGCTAGGCGTTTGGGAACATAATGAAAAAGCGTTAAAATTTTATCAACGGCATGGATTCTATCAAATCGATGCTCATACGTTTTGGATGGGGGATGATCCGCAAACCGACTATATTTATCAGCTTGAATTATAAATTGAACAGCTTATCTTGATTAAATTCAAAGATAGGATTTTTTCATGCAAAGATAGGTGAAAATGCTTGGGGGACATTGCTAGAGGCTTTGGCAGTGTGGTATAGTTGGAAGGTAGGTTTTTTAAGAAAATTTGCTTAAATACGGCAAATTTGTAAAATGTTTTTTTGAATTTAGAAAGGAAATAGGTGAATGTTAAAGAAAATTGATCGCGCGAAACTTTTTCTAGAGGTCCATGCGCAGGTGTTTGCTTGTCCGCTTTGTCATGAAAAAATGCAAGCGACAGAAAGTGGACTAGTTTGTGCTCATCATCATCGCTTTGATCTTTCTAAAAAAGGGACGCTCTATTTTTTGAAGTCGCAGCTAAAGAGTGATTATGATGCCAAGCTTTTTGCCCATCGCGCGCGTATGATTCAAGGTGGCATGTATGATCCATTGCTTGAGGTTTTAGCGAAAGATCTCAACCAAGCAAAAGTACTGGATATTGGCTGCGGTGAGGGTAGTTTCTTGGCTCAATTGACGCAAAAAGTGACACCTGCATTGACGGTGGGGTTTGATATTGCCAAAGAAGGGATTTATCAGGCAAGTAACCACACGCAATTTGATCAAGCATTTTGGTGTGTGGCAGACTTGACGAATTTGCCTTTTGCCGATCAGTCTTTTGATGTGTTGTTAAATATTTTCTCGCCTTCGAATTATCGCGAGTTCGACCGTATCCTAGTTCCTGTTGGGAAACTTTTAAAGGTGATTCCTGGTGAGCATTATCTAAAAGAGTTGCGACAAGCTTTTTATCCAAATGATGAGCGTAAACAGCATTATTCCAATGAAGCGGTGGTCGAAAAATTATTGCAAGCCTATCCTGATACGATATTTGAAAAGGTACAGTATACTTTTGATATTCCAGAAGCGTTGCGATTATCTTTATTGGAGATGTCGCCTTTGGAATGGCAAGTAGATCCAGTTATCAAGAAGTCCTTACAACAAGCACCCCTTGAAAAAATTACGATAGACCTCTTAGTTGCGATGAGCCAAAAAAGCTGAGCGTAATTTGTTAGTAAAAGCATCGTCGGATTTCAAAAAATGTAAGCTAACAAAATTTGTGAAATTCATAAAAGAAAAGTTTGTGAAATTTATAGAAGAATCAAGAAAAAGGGAACATAAAAATAAAGCAAAATTTGCTATTTTAAATTGTTCGAATTGCATCAAAAAATAGTACAATTTGACACTAAAAAAGTAGCTGTTCAAATGACCATTTTTTACGATTTCTACACTTTTTGTAGGTTCTACCTAATTTTTTTAGGGGTTTGAGGCTATTTTTGAAAAAATATTTGATAAATTTGAAGTTTTTTTGAATTTTCTATTGCCAAGAAGTAGTGAGAGTGATATAGTATACACAGGTTGTTTTTCATTGGTTTTTATCAGTATCCTGTTCTGATAAAAGTTAGTGAAAAATACTTCACTAACGTAGCCTCTCGCAGTGCCTGACACCGAGTGGGTTACGTTTTTTTTGTACCCAAGGATGTGAGGCGACTTGGAATGCTTTCGAGCAATTCGTGTGCTTACCTTCCGCTGAGAAATTAGATAAAGAATAGATAAGATAGATTGAGAAAGGTCAGAGATAAAGTGAATCATATTGTATTATTTGAACCAGAGATTCCGGCCAATACCGGGAATATTGCTAGAACCTGTGCGGCGACGAATACCCCGTTGCATCTAATCGAACCATTAGGATTTAGTACAGATGATAAGCATTTAAAGCGAGCGGGTCTTGATTACTGGCATAGTGTAGATATTACCTATCATGAGAATTTAGAAGCATTTTTAAAGGCTTTACCAAGTGTGGCGCATTTGCACTTGATTACTAAGTTTGCCAATAAGGTATATAGTGAGGTGAACTTCAATGATGGTGTGGATCACTACTTTATGTTTGGAAAAGAAACCAAGGGATTGCCAGAAAGTTTTATGCGTGAAAATGAAGAGAAGTGTTTGCGTATTCCGATGAATGATACCCATGTGCGGTCTTTGAATTTATCCAATACGGCGGCGTTAATCATCTATGAAGCCTTGCGCCAACAAGCTTTTCCAGGATTAGAATTAAGTCATCACTATGAAAATGATAAATTAGATTAGAGGGTCAGTATGCAATTATATTTCACAAGACATGGACGGACAGAATGGAATTTAGAAGGTCGCTTTCAAGGTAGAGAAGGAGATTCGCCACTTTTACCAGAAAGTTACGCTGAGATTCAAAAATTAGGAGAGTATTTGAAAGACGTACCATTTGCGGCGATTTATGCTTCAAGTGCGCCCCGTGCGTTAACAACGGCCAAAGAGATTGCCAAACATCTTAAGACAAATGTGCCGATTATTGAAACCGATAATTTGCGGGAAATGGGCTTTGGTAGTTTAGAAGGACGTTTGTTTACTGAGGTGAATCAAGAATACCCAGAAGCGAGTCAAATGCGTAAACGACTGGATAAATACGATCCAACGCCTTTTAATGGAGAACCCATCGGACATTTATTAAGACGGATTGAAAATGTGGTCACAACGGCAGCAAAAGCTCACCTAGATGAAGGTCCGGTACTGTTTGTCGGTCATGGGGCTTCGTTTGCGGCAAGTATTCCTTGGTTGATAGGTAAACCGTTGAGTGAATTACGCGAATTAGGAAGCCTAAAAAATAGCAGTTTAACCATTTTAGAGACACAAACAGGCGAACTCCCTTATCAATTAAAGGTATGGAATGAGACCAATTTTTTAGCTAAAAAGTGAGGTGAGGACAGTGGATAACCAATTAGTCGGGACAATTGTAGCTACATTTTTTGAGAATCCACGTAATTTTTTCAAAGTTTTGCTAGTGAAAATTCAGGAGAAAGACTTTGATTTTTCGGAAAAAGAAATCGTGGTGACGGGTACTTTTGGCCAAATCCAAGAAGGGGAAAGCTATGAATTCAAGGGTACTTTAGTGACGCATCCACGTTATGGGTTACAGTTTCAGTCTCAGAGTTATTCACAAAGTCAGCCCACTTCACAAAATGGCTTGATTGCGTATTTTTCCAGTGATCGTTTTCCAGGGATTGGGAAGAAGTTAGCGGCGAAGATTGTCGATGCTTTAGGTGAAGACGCGATTGAAACGATTATTCAAAATCCGGCTTGTTTAGCCCAAGTGAGCGGTCTAACTGAAGCCAAACAAAAAATGGTCGCTGATGTCGTTGCCCAAAATCATGGGATGGATAAAGTGATTGTCGGCTTAACCAAATATGGCTTTGGGAGTCAGCTGTCCTTTGCGATTTATCAAAAATATCAAAGTCAAGCACTTGAAGTTATTGAAACCAATCCTTATCAATTAGTGGAAGACATTGATGGGATTGGCTTTAAGCGTGCCGACTATCTAGCCAGCCAACTCGGGATTGCAGATGATAGTAAAGAACGTTTGCGAGCAGCCGTGATTCATCAGCTTTTTCAGTCTTGTATCGAAAATGGCAATACTTATGTGACGGCCCAAGAGTTATTGGAATCAACTATTCGTTTGTTAGAAGAAAGCCGTCCAGTCGAGATTATGCCCAATGATTTAGCTGATGTGATTATGGAGATGACGCAAGAAGGGGTTATTCAACAAGACGGGATGAATTTGTATGAAAATAGTTTGTTCTTCTCGGAATATGGCATTAGTACTTCGATTAATCATTTGCTGAATCGAAAAAAAGAAATCAATTATCCAAAAGAAAAAATTGAAAAAGCCTTGCGTAAAGTTGAAAAACGTCTGGGCATTTCTTATGGCGCTTCTCAAGTTGAGGCGATTCATGCGGCAATCACTTCTCCTTTATTTATTTTAACGGGTGGTCCGGGGACAGGAAAGACTACAGTGGTTAATGGGATAGTGCAGCTATTTGCGGAATTAAATGAGATTGATTTAGCCACTCATAAGTATACGGAGTCGACTTTTCCGATTCTATTAGCTGCACCGACTGGACGGGCTGCCAAACGGATGCATGAAACGACCTACTTACCTAGTGGCACCATTCATCGCTTGCTTGGTCTTAACGGGAAAGAGCGCAAACCTTTAGTGGAAGTCAATGAGCTAGAAGGCGGCCTTTTGATTGTTGATGAGATGTCGATGGTCGATACGTGGTTAGCCAATATGCTCTTTAAGTCGATTAATGAAAATATGCAGGTAATTTTGGTTGGTGATAAGGATCAATTGCCATCTGTAGGTCCTGGTCAAGTGTTACATGATTTATTGAGTGTACCAGCGATTCCTCAAGCTGAATTAACCGAGATTTATCGCCAAGGAGAGGGCTCGAGCATTATTCCTTTAGCACACGAAATCAAAGAAGGACGCCTGCCACAGAATTTTGTCACAAAACAGCCAGACCGCAGCTTTATTCCTTGTCAGGCGAGTCAAATTGAAGGGGTTATTTCGCAAATTGTCCAAAAAGCGAAAGAAAAAGGCTTTACTTCTCAAGATATTCAAGTGCTGGCACCGATGTATCGTGGGATGGCCGGAATCGATGCTTTAAATAAAATGATGCAAGAAATTTTAAATCCACTGACTCCAGGAAAAAAAGAAGTGCAGTTTAATGAGATATGTTATCGAATTGGCGATAAAGTCTTACAGTTAGTAAATTCCGCGGAACTGAATGTTTTTAATGGTGATATGGGGATTATTGTCGGGATTATTGAAGCTAAATATGCCGAAAGTAAGATGGATGAGTTGGTGATTGCTTTTGATAGTAATGAAGTGACTTATCCGCGTAATGAATGGAATCAGATTACGCTGGCTTATTGTTGTTCGATTCATAAGTCTCAGGGTAGTGAGTTTAATATGGTGATTTTACCAATGGTGCGCCAATATTCGCGGATGTTGCAGCGAAATTTATTGTATACAGCGGTGACACGAAGTAAAGAGCGCTTGATTTTACTAGGCGAGGTCGAGGCCTTTCAAACTTGTGTGACGCATGTATCCGCCAACCGTCAGACTACTTTGGCTAAACGAATTTTAGAGCATGATCAAATGTCCGACATGATGTATTTGAAAGTGCAGCAATATGAGGATGCGATGTATAGCGATGATTCTCATGCAGAAGTCGAAATAAAACCTCTCCGCACAGCTAAAGAGAAAACGACTGAAAATCAAGTAGCACCAGAACAACTTTCCCAATCTGCAGCCATTGAGCCAAACATTCAAGTCAAAGAATCAGCAAGTGACGTGATGGATTTATTTGCTGTAGAAGAGACTCAAGGGATTCACTATGAAACAGAGACTGATGCGGCTAAAAAATCCATTGTTGAAGAAAAAGCAGCGGATTTAGCTGAAAGTAGCACGAATGACCTAGCAACGGTAAAAGAGCAAGCCGCATTACTTGAATATTTAACTGCTGCAGTCATTCAAAATGGACAAATTGATCCGATGATAGGAATGGAAAACATTAGTCCGTATGATTTTATGAAATAAGCTTGAGAGATACACATTTTCTTGGTTGAAGGTGTGTATTTCTTTTTCTTATTTTTTCTAAAGTCGATGAAAAATTAATGAAACGTGCTAGAATCTATGCTATACTTGAAGTCGATTGAAAATTTTAGTTAATAACTTTTTGAAATAGATGAAAGAAGGATTATTCATATGTGTGGTATCGTAGGGTTTATTAACCAACAATCCGATTTACAAGAAAAGAAACGAATTGTCAATGCGATGATGGATACAATTATTCACCGTGGTCCTAATAGTAGTGGGGAACACGTCGATGAAGGCGCAGCGCTTGGATTTCGTCGTTTAAGTATCATTGACTTAGAAGGTGGTAGTCAACCAATCTATAATGAAGATGGGACGAAAGTGATTACCTTTAATGGTGAAATCTATAACCATCGTATTTTACGTGAAGAACTAAAAAAAGCAGGTCATATCTTTAAAACTCATGCTGATACAGAAGTGTTACTGCATGGCTATGAAGAATGGGGTGCGGAGTTATTACAAAAAGTTCGTGGGATGTTTGCCTTTGTCATTTGGGATACGAAAACCCAAACTTTATTTGGTGCTCGCGATCATTTTGGTATTAAGCCATTTTATTATGCGCAAATGAATGGCACGTTTATGTATGGTTCAGAAATTAAGAGCTTTTTAAAACATCCTGATTTCGTCAAAGAATTGAATAAAGAAGCCTTAAAACCTTACATGACTTTCCAATATTCTGCTTTAGATGAAACTTTCTTTAAAGGGGTTTTCCGAATTAAAGAGGGACATTACTTCACTTATCATCAAGGTGAATTAAAAATCGAACAATATTGGGATGTTGCTGATAACGAACAAGATATGAGCTTAGAAGAAACAGTCAATTTAATTGATGATACAGTTGTGAAATCGATTGAAGCACACCAAATCGCTGACGTTGAAGTAGGTTCATTTCTTTCTAGTGGAGTAGACTCTAGTTATGTAACTAGTGTTTTACGTCCAGAGCATTCTTACTCAATTGGTTTTGGCGATGAAAGCTACAATGAATCCGTACAAGCCCGTCAATTAACCGATATGATTGGCTTAAATAATACCTCAACTGTGATTAAAGGGGAAGAAGCCTTTGAAACGTTCCCAATTATTCAATATCACTTAGATGAACCTGATTCAAACCCATCTTGTGTGCCATTATACTTCTTAGCGGAATTAGCTAGTCGTGATGTGCGCGTCGTATTAAGTGGAGAAGGGGCCGATGAATTATTTGCCGGTTATGTCAATTATGGTTTCTTCACTCGTTCTAAAGCGATCCGCGTGTTTACGAATGGCTTGAAGAAGTTACCAAAACGTGCGCGCTACTTTATTGCTAGCAAGTTGAAGAACAAACACTTCCATGGTAGCTTCCATATGTATACCAACCTTGCGCCAGCCGAAGAATTCTTCATCGGTCAAGCGAAGGTCTTTGAAGAAGCAGAAACCACTCGTTATCTTCAACCTAAGTATCAAAAGAGCCCAACTGTGAAACAAATTGTCGATGAAAATTATCGTCGGGTGATTGATCGTAGTGAAATTAGAAAAATGCAGTATCTAGATATTCACCAATGGATGCCAAAAGATATCTTGTTAAAAGCAGATAAGATGTCCATGGCACACTCTTTGGAATTACGGGTCCCATTATTGGATATCGAAGTGATGCGTACAGCGGAAAAAGTACCATCTAAATATTTGATTAATGAAGAAAATACCAAATTTGCTTTCCGTCAAGCAGCGAGTCGTCATTTGCCAGAAGAATGGTATAATCGCGAAAAAATTGGATTCCCTGTGCCGATTAAAGACTGGTTACGTGAAGAAAAGTATTACAAACATGTGCGTGAATTGTTTAGCGCTGATTTTGTCGAAGAATTCTTTAACCAAGAAGCAATTTTACGTTTATTAGATGATAATTTTGCAGGAAAAGTGGATGAACGCCGTAAGATTTGGACAATTTTTACTTTCTTAACTTGGTATAAAGTGTACTTCATTCAAGATGGCAGCAAACCAGCAGTAGAAAAAATTGCCTAAATTTAACGTAATTCAGGCAGAAGTCGCCCATCCTCTATAGGTGGGTGATGAATGCCGTTCGGTATGAGGGTTACCGTGTAAGCGTCAATTATTTCCCTAGTAAGATTAAAAAACTCTAATTATGTTAAATGGTTAAATAATCGAATAACAATCAGTGAAAACTCTCAATTATCAATAATGATAGTTGGGAGTTATTTATTTTGTTCTGAAAAAAATTTTTTGATAGAGGAGTAGTGACGCATGATTGGTGAAGTAATTCAGGTAGAGCAATTGAAGACAGTTGAAGCAACGGCCAAACTTTTTGATAAAAGTCGATGGCGGATAGTCAATGGCTGGGCGAAAAAGTTTACGACTATTTTCGATAATGGAAAACCTATTGAAGTCTACTATACTGAAAAGCCGGTAGAAGAAATTTATCCAAATATTCGGTTACTTTTTGATAAACGTGATCGTGTAATCGCTCAACGACCTAGTGCAAAGGCTGTTTTAAGAGTTGGTGTACAGGGAAACTGGAAAGCTAGGGTTAAAGTGAGTAATCATTTAAAGCCTAGAAAGTTGAACGCTGAGACGACCACTAAAGCGTATAACCATTTAAAGAATTTAAAGATTATTAATTAAAAGAAAAGCTAACTTCTTACTGTTTGCCATTGTAAACATTGGCAAAGAATATCCAAACTGACAAGGATATTGATGACGAATAACTTTGTTTAGCAAGGAAGTAAATAGTCGGAGGACAGACTCACTCAACGCCGATGAGCGTGTCATTAAACAGCGTTGGGGTTGCCAATTTAAAAAAATTAATTGGCGTGGCACATTCATTCGAGGGCTTAAAAAGCATACTGCCTCGATAGAGTTTAAGGTAACGTTTGCTACAAACCTTGCGATTTTAATTATTATTACTGTTTTGATGGTAAACAGTAGGAAGTTAGCTGACAGAATTGGATGTGATGAGTATGAAATGGCAACTAACGGAAGTGTACGAGATAATCCTTAAGGATGGTTTAAAGCAATTTAAGTTTCTTAATAGCAAAATTAAATCTATTGATAAGAATAATCTCGGAAGAAACGGTGCAATCTTTGGATTTCGTTCTAAAGAGCTGATGAACCAAGCAAGAGGATTTATTTTAACTTCTAAAGAAGCTGTTTTAGATAATCACGACCAGTTAAGTCACTGGACGCCTAACTGCTATTGTTATGGGAAGTATACAGATTCATCTCGGCAACATGTAGCAGGGCATTCAGAAGATAATCTTTCTCAAATCAATTGTTTTGTTGTTGATGTCGATGACAATTCAATGCATGCAGGAGAGCTGGTATTAGCAAGTTATGACGCAATTCGCACTTTCCCCACTCTCATACTCCAAACTAATAGCGGATACCAGCTCTATTACTGCTTGAGCAAACCAGCTTATGTCACAAAGAAAAGTGAGTATAAGGTAGTAAAAGTTGCTAAAATGATTTCTCAAAATATACGAGAAGCATTGGCAAAAGAAATTCCAGGTATTGATTTAGGATGTAATCATTTTGGCATTTGTCGATTCCCGAATAAAGAAAATATAGCCTACTTCGATAAGGAACCAGTCGCTAGTTTTGGATCTTGGATTCAATGGTCGATGAAACAGAATGCGGATAAGCATGAAGACCAGATAAATAAAAAAGTAGTGATGTTTGATAAAAAAGAATATAGGCAAATTGATGAACCATGGTTTGAATTATTGCTTAGAAATGTCAAAATTATTGGCCAAAAGAGTGTACTAGGGCGAAATAATACGCTATTCACTCTTGCTTTAGCGTACTATTCATCAAAAAAAAGCTATACAGCTTGCTTGTACAACTTAGAACAGGTTAATGAAAATTTAGATACTCCATTAAAACAAAGCGAATTGGAGAAAATCATCAAAAGCGCCTATTCGGGGAAATATCAGGGCGCAAGTAGAGATTTTATCAGAGAGCTTTGCCAAACCTGGATTAGTGAAGACATCACAGACAAAGAATTGTTTGTTAGTCGAAAGGGATGGTGGAAATTTAAAAAGCATAGAGATGATAGAAAATACTCTCATCAATATGAATGGGAAGAGGACCTTCTAAACTATCTGAAGGAACACAGTTATATGTATCGTCCATATTTGACGATAACGAAAAAAGCGTTGATTGAGGAATTGAAGATTCCTAAAACAACACTTGATAAACTACTAAAAAAGCTGACTCAAGAAAACAGAATTTTTATGAGAGTCAAAAAAGGTAGAAATGGACATTTATTTTTAGCTTCTGTTAGAGCATTGATGGCAACTATCATCAATGTAAAGAGACAAGAGCGAGAATCTTTTATAAAAGCCCTACAAGAATCCTTTGATTTTGGGCGTAGGATAATTGAGGGTATCCTTAAAAGCCTGCAAATAAGCCAAAATGAAGGTTATCAAACGCAATTATTTGAAGTCGATGTAGGTTAAAAATAAAAGAGTCCAATTGCCATATACAATATATCTATGATAAAGAACGAGGTGATTTAGATGACAGAATCAAACGTATTGAAACCTGGTAAAGAGATACGCATTATCTTTTTGGATGGTAAATATCTTGCTTGTAAAGTACAAGCGGTGGATCGTTACAACCTTTATGTGAAACATGTAGAGAGCGATAAGAATTTTATTGTGTTGAAGCATGCGATTAGATACATTGATTTAGGTGTGAAATCATAGAGAGGATGATTGGTGACTATGTATGATGAAACTGGATGTGGCATAGGGTGTTTGTTTTTACTCATTGTTTTGTTTGGTTTAGTCGGTTTAACACTTTCTTCTCAAGTTGAATCTTATGAATTGAAACAATTAACTAGTGCAGAAATACAAACCACTGTGACAGAAAAAGAAAATAATGCTATCATTGGGCAATTCTTTATTGGGAGTACTGAAAAGGTAAAAAAAGAAAGAGAAAAGATTGTCTCTTTACAATATGTGATTCAAACAAAAGAGGGTGTACAGTTAAGAAACTTCCAAAGAGAATATGATAAAGACATTTTTGATAAAGGTGTCTATTTTAAAGAGTCAAAGGACAACAAGGCAAAGTTAACTGTGCAATATACCTCCATTTTATGGGGAGTGATTAAAAGAGATATGAAAATTACCTTTTATCTACCAAAAGATGATTTACAAAAGATTCTTTCGAGAATATAAAGTTAGGTGATACGATGAAAAAGTATATTTTGATGAGTGAAAATAGAACGAATAGCTTTGTAAGAGCAGTCTATGGCTCATTTGTTTGGCGTACTAGATTCATCAATAATGCAAAATTATTTGATGATAAAGATAAAGCAAACTATTTAGCCAAGAAACATGATTTCAAGATTTTAGAAGTCACAGAAGAGGGCGACGAAAGGAGGGATGAATCGTGATTAGAACAAACATTGAGGCAGGTTTGCAGCGAGTAAGCATTCCCTTTCCAGTGCTTTTGATGAGTAGTAGCCGCTATCGGGAGTTAACCGGTGAAACAAAAGTAGCCTATGCCTTTCTTAAGGCTGATTTGTTGGAAAATTACCAATGTGATGAACAGGGCAATGCTTATGTTCGTTATCCGCCAGGGCGTTTAGAAAGTTTATTGTACCATTCATCAGAAGTCCTAGAATTTATTTTAAAAGAATTGGTGAGATACGATTTATTAGAAATAATACGTGAAGAATCTGGGAGTATAATTCTCTATCTAGGTGAACTTTCTAATGATGAAAGTCTATCGAAAGATAGGGATACTCAGTCAGAACGTATCCCGATTGTATCCACATCGTATCAAGATGACTTAGAAGAGTTTGAGCTATTAAGTAGTCTACCGACTATCTTTTCCAAAACGTTTTTAACAGAGAAAACATTGATGTTGATTGGTAAAAGTAGTGCTTCACTGAAAGAAGCTAAAGAATTAATCAATCAGGTTTACGAAACGAAACAGATGGTAGAAGCCAATTGGCGAAGAGTTTTAAACCGAGAGAACATTCAAGGTATCTATCCTAAAATTACCGGTGAGGACTTTTCATTAGATTTAGAGAAGTGTTTTGAACGATTGATCACAAATGAAAAGGTGGCTAGGCATTCCAAAAAGCCAATAAAGGACAGAAAGGCTTTCTATCGTGTGAGTTTGCTGAATTTTTGGCTAACAGTGGTACGTTTGAGTAACCAGTGTGTTGATGAAATCTCCTATGCTGCATTGTTAGAAGATGGATTACCACCAGAAGCGGAATATGATACCCAGAAAATGAAAAAGGAATATAGCCCACAACAATTTGAGTCACAGGTATATATCCCTTTAAAACAAAGAAAATCAACTAAGCAGCATGGTATTCAAACACACAATTGGTTAGGAGAGAACCCGGATGAATAACTTAATATTGCTGAAATGTGGCGTGGATATTTTCCTTGTTTACTATCTATTTATTAAAAAGAAGAGTATCGATTGGTTGAATGAAAAGCATCAACGCAGGATATTGTACTTTCTTTTGCTAATTAGTGTTGTTTTCGGCTTATGGATATATGAAGAAGGTTTGATAAGGTGCCTTCTGTCTATAATAAAATTTTTCATTTTTTTTGAGATTGATTCATAAATATCGATAAATTCTGTTTCATCAAAGTATAATGTTTTTTTAATGTATTCTTGATATTTTTTATTGCAATATCAAAAATCAAATACCTGAATTTTTCTTCAAGAGTTAAAGTACGTCTGTTAGGAATTTGTTTATAACAGCGTATAAAAAGTAAAATGGAATGATATAAGAACCAAATAATTAACCCTGGAAAAAATCGGGTATAATATATTTTTACGGTTAGGGTAATAGCAAAATAACATGAAAATGGAGCGGCTAATTTTTCAAAAAAATAATTCAATAAAAAATAATTAGATGAAAAGTTTTGTTTTATTCGAGAGTCAAGAACAGTAGGAGATAACTGGTATAGTAATAGATCAATAACTAAAAGAAAAAGGAGTCCCATTCCAAGGATGGATATAGCTAGGGACATATAAGTATTTTCGTTAGATATTCTTTCTAAAAAGTATCCTACTCCCCAGATGAAAAATAAAATAATCATTGTGATTGAAATGAAATAAATTGCAACGACAATGTAATTACGAATATTTTTTATAACTTTTTTTAGCTTCTCACTTGGTAATATTTTGTGTAATGTCGGACCGTAAAATAGTAGTGAAACATATGGGATGATAAGCCAAGGTGTACATTTAAATAAAAATTCTAACATCTGATTATTCAAGTTATCAGAAAGTAATTGAAAGATTGAATTGAAAGACATACTTTACCTCCAAGGAGTGATATATTCATGCAAGAAAAAATTGATTTAGCTTATGTATTTTTTTCTATAGTTTTGAAGTTACTTGTGTTATTCGCTATGTCAGGTGTTACTTTTAGTTCCAAATTATATCAGTATCCAAATGTGAGAATATTAAATCTATCAACTGATGAAAATATAAGCAACGAAAGTTCTCATTTAAGTGCTGAAGGAAATTCAGACAATAGCAATTACCTAATATGGTTTATCTTTTGGATATGGTTATCCTTGTTATTCGAGTATCTCAATACCGGAATATATTTTATACAAACTTATTTCTAAATAATATTATACCTGTATTTATAACTGTAAGTAAATAGGAGGTGTTTGAGATGTGGGAAAAAATAGCTTATCAATTAAAGAAAAAAGGGATAACAAAATATCGTTTAGCAAAATTGTCTGGGTTATCGGAAGAAACACTTACAAATATTAAGCTAGGTCGTTCCAAGAATCCCTCATTTTATACGGTCTACAAAATAGCAAAGGCATTAGATGTGAGCCTAGAGACACTTATTCCTGATGAATGGAAAATAAAAGGACACAGAGGATGATAGCAATGAAAAAGGAGCGTTCATATACAAAGAAGAAGGTAGGATATTTCTTATTCCCCATTTTGTGGCTATTTATTATTGGTCTCATCGTTTTTGTTGGATGGTGTAATAAGACGTTTCCGCAGGAACATCGAGAAGTAACCATTCAAGAAGATCACGCAGATAATTTTAGGGTTATAGAAAAGAATAATACCTGCTACCTGGTCTATATTCCATATAAAAAGCAAATGATTAATCATTCAGGTGAAATTTATGATAATAGAAAGGTACATGTAAAATTCATTGAATTATATTCATCTTATGGGGATATGCAATTGCCAATCATTAAAAAGGTGAAAAAGAATCACGTGAAAATTGAAGAAATTACGTTGAAAAATTGGCGGAAAAGAGAGTTTACAAGTCATCAAACAAACATCTATTTACCTAACAAACTTTATAATCAGACAGTTAAAATTTTAGAAAAATTTCAAAAAGAAAAGATACAAGAAGAGCTTGAAAAATATTAAAGAGATTGGAGGGAGGCCTATGGCGACAAAAGTTGGACTTATTAAAGGCAGACATGAGATGCCAGTGGAGCAATATATCATTGAGGATGAGATAGAAACACTCTTTGATTATGACAATATCCGAAAAAAAGTAACGAAACGAATCGAACAATTGAAAATACCTGATCGATTAGAAGTTTACGTTACCGGATTGTCCGCTGTTTTAGCAGAAGTGATTGTGTGTTGTCAAAAGAAAGATATTCCATTATCGCTGATGCATTATAATTTTGAAACGGAAAGCTATGTCGAGCAAATGCTTTGGTAGAAAAAATATAGCGGTTGTCAGATTTCGATTCTAAGCTCATTTCAGATAATTATGATGGGTAATTGGTCGAAAAAAGCGATTTATCAGAAATCAAGGAGAGGATTCTATGAAAAAGGTTCATTTGAATGTCATGTATTTGAGTGTAGGGATTTCAGGACTAGTTAGTATGAGTCTTATATTCAGTAGTGCTGTTTATGCGAGTTATCAATTCATTCTCTTTTTACTAAGATAATGAAAGGTGGGGAGTGAATGTCAAAGATTATTTTATGTATTTTGATTTCAGTAGGTATGGCAGCCATATTTCTTTATGCTGGATACCTGCAAGCGAAAATGATAGAGAGGAAAAGAGAGATGAACAATGTATTAATGATTTACTTTAAAAATGGTGAGATAGCAAAATTCGAAGAAGTTGGGAATATTGAGACGTATACCAATGAATTACGCTTTGATTACCGATTTCAAAATAGTGTGTATCATGCAAAATTTTATTTAGCAACCATTGGTGGTTATACGTATACAACGATCATTAAATCAGTTTAAATTTTGTAGGACAAAGTGTGGGAGGTGAGGTTGAAAGATAGAAGGGATAACCGTTATAATGGAAATATCAAAGAATGATTTTTCCATAGTGTGATAAATTTAATCAGTATGGAGGAATCTAGATGAAAAAAAGATATGTTAGTCGTACGCTCATTTTTAAAATATTTGTTGGTAGTGTTTTGATTGTCTCTAACTTTATGATGGTACATTTTGCAAAATGGAATGTGT
>DWVH01000045.1 GCA_019120335.1 Candidatus Enterococcus stercoripullorum | reverse complement strand
GCAGTTGTTGCTGGTTTTTCTTTACCATCCAAAATTTTAGCAGCCATTAAGCCAGTTTGTTTCCCTAATTCTTTATAATCTATTCCGTAAGTTGCTAAACCACCTGTTTCAACTTGTTCCACTGAGCCAGCGACGATAGGAGTTTTGGTTTGTTTGGCAACTTCACCGATTACGGCAGCTGCTGAGGCGAAAGTATTATCTGTTGGAATGTAAATACCATCAACATCTTTGGCAAGACTAGTTGTCACTTGTTGTACGTCGTTGGTAGTGTTAGCAGTTAGGACTTTAACTTTCACATTAGCTTTTTTCAAGGCTTTTTCAGCTAAGTCTGCTTGAATTTTTGAGTTTGCTTCTCCTGAGTTATACATAATACCGATTGTTTTAGCATCTTTTACAATACTTAATAATAATTCGATTTGTTTATCAATTGGTACCATATCAGTTGTACCAGTTACATTTGTACCAGGTTTTTTCAATGATTTGGCCAATTTGGCAGCAACAGGATCGGTCACCGCAGTAATCATAATTGGAATATCCTGTGTTTCATTGGCTAAAGATTGAGCAGATGGAGTAGCGATACCAAGTAATAAATCGGCTTTTTCTTTGACTAATTTTTCACTCATACTTTTTAGATTATCTTGGTTATTTTGGGCATTTTGATAGTCAAATTTCACATTTTTGCCTTCTGTATAGCCACCTTCTTTTAATCCTTCTTTAAAGCCTTCATAAGCTGCATCTAAAGACGGGTGTTGCACGATTTGTAAGACACCAACAGTTTTTTGGGTATCTTTTTTGTTTTCTTTGTTCCCACAGGCAGCTAATAATAAAGCCGCACTCATCGCAACTAGGGTAGTCATTATTTTTTTCTTTTTCATTTTTTTCAATCCTTTCATTATTCAAAGAGCCATTTTATAAATAAAAAAACCATCTAGGAATAGCCTAAATGGTTGAAAGTTCAATATTCATTCAGCCATTCAGGTTAAATGGCTAAATGCAATCAAAAAATCCTTAGCCATTATAGATACTTTTTCTTGTATCCATAATGTGTTATGAATACAAGTCTATCTAAAATAGCTAAAGTAGAAGCGATTCAACTGACTAATGTTTTTCAATTGCGTATTCATAGAAATGTTCCTCCCTTTTGGAATTAATTGAATTATAGTTAAATTCTTATTAAAAGTCAATGATAAATATTAAGAAAATCCAAAAATAAAAAAGAATTCTCTTAAATAGCTTAACTATACAAGAGAACTCTATATTTGTCAGTTTTTATAATAACGAATATGATTTTCCACTTTTTCGATACTAAAGCGTGTTTCATCATCGAATACTTGGTCAATACTTGGATCTAAATGTTCATTAAGACAGCTTTCGTATTCAGTAAAAGTGAGGCGATGACGCTTGTTTAAAGTTTCTTGATTTTGCGTGGTGTGCAAGTGTTTTTGATAGCCTTCCACTACATGTGCTTGGAAAAATTCTCCGACCATTCCTGAGCCATAGCTAAATAAACCAATTACATCATCCGTTTTGAGTGTGGCTGCATGATCTAGATAAGAAATTAGCCCTAGATAAAGTGAACCGGTGTATAGATTACCAATTTGACGACTATAACAAATACTTAATTCATAGTTTTCAATAAAGGCTTTTGCAATAGCTTCATCGACATTTTCCAATAGGTGATTCAAAGCTTTTCTACCCATTTTTGTATAAGGAATATGGAATAATAAGGCTTTGTAATCTGTCAGACTTTGTTGATACTTTTGATTATACGCTGTAAATACATCACTAAAGGCGTTGATATATGTACTATTGGATAATGGACCATCTACAAGCGGATATTTTTGATTTGTTGGTCGCCAGAAATCATAGACATCTTTGGTTAAGGCGAGTGTTTTTTCTTCAATTACAAGAATACGAGGCTCTTTGGTAATTAACATCGCAACAGCTCCAGCCCCTTGTGTAGGTTCACCACCAGAATTTAAACCATAGCGAGCGATATCAGTAGCAATGACTAAAGCTTTACTTTCTGGATGTAAGCGGACATGGTTGACTGCCATTTGTAATGCAGCAGTACCAGCGTAGCAAGCTTCTTTCACTTCGATGGCTCTAGCATAAGGTTGAATACCTAAAAGACGATGTAAGATAACTGCACTTGCTTTTGATTCATCGATACTAGATTCCGTACCAACAATCACTAAATCAATTTGCTCTTTGTCTTGGGCGGTTAAGATTTTTTCAGCCGCATTGGCACCTAGAGTAATGATATCTTGGCTTTGTGGATTGATGGCCATCTTTTCTTGACCAATTCCGATTAAATATTTGTTTGGATCCACATTACGTGCTTGGGCTAAATCAGTCATGTCTAAATACATTTGAGGTACATAAAAACTAATTTGATCAATACCTACGTTCATTTATTTATCCCCTTTCAACGTTCTACTATAATAAAATAGCACATTTTGAACAAAAAAAGAAAATAATTGCATGTTTTGTTAAGATTTTTTTAGAATAACTAGTATTTTGATTCATTTATATTTTATTTTTTGTCAATAAATGATATATTTCCATTGGAGGTGTTGATGTGGAACAAGTAGTAATCATTGACGCATTAAGAAGCCCAATTGGTAAATATCGTGGGATGTATAAAAATATTAGTGCCAAGAAATTAGCAGTAAATGTTGTAACTGAGTTATTTAATCGCTATCCTAAAATAAAAAAAGAGGTTAATCAAGCCATTTTTGGACAAGTTTTACAAGCAGGAAGTGGCCAAAATATCGCCCGGCAAATTGCTTTAGAAAGTGGCTTGTCACAAACTGTTCCGGCAATGACAGTAAATGAAGTTTGTGGTTCAGGTCTCAAAGCGTTGATTTTAGGGATGGAGCAGATTCAATTAGGGAAAGCCCAAGTTGTTTTAGCAGGTGGTTGTGAAAATATGACACGTGCGCCATATATTAGTGAATACGATAAACAAGCCGATAGCTACTCTACGCCACAGCCAGTGATGATTGTCGATGGTTTGACAGATGCGTTAAGTGGAAAACACATGGGCTTAACAGCTGAAAATGTAGCAGAGAAATATCAAATCACCCGTCAAATGCAAGATACTTATGCTTTACAGTCTCATCAAAAGGCTGCCAGGGCAATGAGAAATGGCTATTTTGAAAGTGAGATTGTCCCTGTAGAAGTTGAAGGTACAGTGATTACTTGTGATGAATCGGTGCGTCCAGATACTTCTTTGGATAAATTAGCTTCATTAAAAACTGTCTTTAAAGCAGCGGGTACTGTAACTGCTGGTAATGCCTCGCCGATAAATGATGGGGCCAGCGCAGTACTTTTAGCAAGTGAAAGTTATGCTGTGGAGCATCAATTGCCTATCTTAGCAAAAATTAAGGCAACCAGTGAAGTAGGTATTGATCCACAATTTATGGGAATTTCCCCTATTGATGCCATTCAACAGTTAATGAAACAAGTTGATTTAACCCTTGATGAGATTGATTTGCTTGAAATTAATGAAGCTTTTGCGGCCTCGTCAATAGTTGTTAAAGAGCAGTTACAGATTCCTGATGAAAAAATCAATATTGCCGGTGGTGCCATTAGTTTAGGTCATCCAATTGGTGCTAGTGGGGCTAGAATTGTCACTACTCTTGCGCATCAACTAAAACGAACCAAAAAACGCTTTGGCATTGCTTCTTTGTGTATTGGCGGTGGCTTAGGATTGGCAATGCTAATTGAAAATCCCCAAGAAGATTCAAATATTGAAAAAAAAAAGTTCCAACAACTAACCATTGATCAGCGTCAAGATTTCTTGCATGAAAGTGGTCTAATTGATGAGATGGTCATTGCTCAATGGCAAAATCATAGTTTAGATGAAAAAGTGATGAGTCATTTAATTGAAAATGTCGTCACGGACTATGCGTTGCCAGTAGGGATTGTCCCTGAATTTATTATGAATGAAAAAACTTATTATCTACCTTTTGCAACAGAAGAACCATCTGTTGTTGCAGCTTGTAGCTATTCAGCAAAAATGACTAAACAAACCGGGGGCTTTCAAGCAAAAGTTCAAAATCGTTTGGCGCGAGGACAAATTGTATTACAAAACATTGCTGATGTTCAGGCGATTGCTAGGTCAGTAGAGGCGTTATTTCCAAAATTAAAAGAGGTGGCACAACAAGCTTATCCATCTATTGTAAAAAGAGGTGGTGGTGTTGTGAAGCTTGCGACACGTAGCTTTAATAGTGAAGATTTTTTATGTGTTGATGTTTGGATGGACACCAAAGAAGCTATGGGTGCCAATATGTTAAATACGGTATTAGAAGCAATGGCCGCTGAATTAAGGCGACAACTATCTGTGGATGTATTAATGGCCATTTTAACGAATTATACGCCTGATTCTTTAGTGACAGCCAAAGTGGCAGTTGATTTTAATCAATTAGATAAGTTGGGTAATGGGCGACAAGTAGCTCAAAGAATTGTTCAGGCGAGTCGTTATGCACAGCTTGATCCATTTCGTGCAGTCACTCATAACAAAGGAATTATGAATGGGATAGAAGCATTGTGTTTGGCTCTTGGAAATGATACCCGCGCCTTATCTGCTAATATTCATGCTTTTGCCAGTCAAGACGGTCAATATAAAAGCCTAAGTACTTGGGAAATTGTTGAGAATCAGTTGGTTGGTAAAATTCAATTACCATTGATGATTGCTAGTGTAGGGGGGGCAACTCATGTATTACCTAAAGCGGCTAGTTTCCATCAATTATTGCAAAATAGCGATGCAAAAACATTATCGATGCTACTAGCGAGTGTGGGATTGGCCCAAAATTTGGCAGCATTAAGAGCTTTAGTTAGCGAAGGAATTCAAAAAGGACATATGAAAATGCAGGCGCGTAGTCTAGCAATGAGTGTTGGCGCTAATGAGCATGAAATAGCTAGTGTGGTTGAGGCGTTATTGCAAACGACGATGAATCAAGAAAATGCCCGTCAAATCTTAACAAAAATAAGAACAAGCAAGTAAAAAAACGAGTGAAATCAGCTTTTGTGGATTTCACTCGTTTTTAAAATGATTATCGATTTTCAAGTGGTGTGTTCGCAAAGTCTTCAATAATAGGAATGACTTCAAGTTTTAATTTGTATTTACGTTCTAAAGCCGATTCAATAGTGAATTGTCCGACTTTTGAAGTTGAAATTGTTGCTAATAGACGGTCGTTCGTAGCTTGTTCAATCACTTGAATTTCATCCGCTAATTTTTTGACAGTAAATTTAGGAAAAGCAGTGATTTTTTCAACAAATTCATCGTAACCACTGTGAGTTGCTACTTCTTTTTTGACAGTAGCATCAGTTGTTAGCGTATCTTCAGCTATTTTTTCTTCTTTTACTTCTTCTTGCACTGGTTTCACTTCTTGGGCTACTTCAGTTAATGTTTGTTGATTTTCTGTATTTGAACGTTTAGGTGCTTGATACCAATATGTAACAATTTCTTCTACTAAGTTTGAACTAAATTGCTCAAATAAGCCCGGTTCTTCATTTTGAATACGTTTAATGATTGTGTCGAAATTTTTATTGAGCGGCACAGTCAGTAATTTATCCTTTGTTGTTTGCCCAAGAAATTCAATAAAAAGCTCATTTTTCCGATTTTTATAAGTGTAAACCTTAATCGGCATTTGATATTGGTTTAATGCTTTATTTTCTAATTCACGGAATAATCGATTTTTTGTTTGTTCCATTGATGGTCGAAAATTTTTCAGTAATTTTTTTAAGTTTTTCTTTTTCATAAAATCTCCTTTCAATCATTCATAGATAATTATTCATCAGACAAAGAGGTTTAGATTAGGTGTTTAAATAGTTAAATCAGGGAATTTAGGAATAATAGCAAAGCAATCCATCTCTTTTTGGTATGCTACAGCCATGTTCTCCCAAGTGAATAATTCATACTTTCCTAAGCGCCGATTTAATTCATTGATAAATTGTTGCTTGGAATAGTTTCTAGCAGGAAAATGTTGAATTTTTTCAGGATAAATCAAAAAGACAAAATCAGCAGAGAAGGCTTTTTTGATGTATTCTGGTAATTCTTCAAGTCTTGTATACATGCACCATCCACTTCTTTCCGCAAAAAAATAAAGCACATCACACAATAGTTTATCAATAAACAGGTGAAAACACAAATATTTTCTTTGCCTTATCATTATATTTTCTTTTTAAAACTTCATTAAGTCTGTGGATTTTTCTTTTCAAGCAATGAATTTTTAGGTAAACTAGTTAAATGATAAAAAATAGAAAGGTTAAACAAATGGATATTTATTTAAAAGAAGCATACTTACATATTGTCGATCGTCAGGCAGGAGACCCAGTGTTATCAGAGTTACCACTAGATTTAAGTAAAGATTATTTACGTGAATATATCGAAAAGAAAATCTTAAAAATGTATTCTCCACAATCCAAAGCTGGTCAGCTCGATTTAGCTAGTGATATTGGCCAAATTCTCGCACAACAAACAGAACTAAAAGTGATGAGTCAGCGATTAGTGAATCTCTGGTATCAAATCTATCAACAAAGTACGGATGCTCCTTCTTGTGATTGTATCGTAGCTAAATATGAGTTAGATACGACCCCTTATTTAGCCTTTTTGAAATTGAATTATTCGCAAGGGTATACGCATTTTCTAGATCAAACAGAAGAAGGTTTATACAATCAATTCATTTTGCATCAAGCGATTTTGCCAAATAAAACCCAAAAAGTCGATGAAGGCGTCATTATTAATTTGCAAACATATGATTTTCAATTGTTAGAGAAACGCTATCAGTTTTCAGGTGAGAAAAAAGCATATTTCTCTACTGAATTTATTGCTCAAGTACCAAACCTTTCTTTGGAGGAAAATGTCAAAGCAATCAAAAAAGTAGCTAGTAAAATTGGCAGTGAGTTTGCTGATGATGATTATCAAGTAGTGGCAAAGGTCAAACAAGCAATCGTTGAATCCATTGATCAAAATGGCTATATTGAACCAAAAGAAATTGCTGAATCCGTGTTTAAAGAAAATATTACTGCTCAGTTAGCCTTCCAAGAAAAGGTTGCTGAAAAAGGCGTTAGTGCCACTGCGCCCTTAATTGCTAATGTCAAAGAAATCAGTGAAAAGAAATATAATAAACAAAAACTTAAACTATCAAACGGTATTGAAATGATTATTCCAATGGATGTCTATCAAGATCCTAATTTACTAGAGTTTGTCAATCAGCCAGATGGTACGATTTCAGTGATGATTAAAAATGTAGAAGATATATCAACAAAATTATAATTGTATTTGAGAAATAAACGAAGCGAGCAATCAATACGATGAAAAAAATAATTAAGAAGTTCCTACTGCTTGTGCTAGTATCTTTCATTTTTTTAGGCGGATTTATCATTTATCAACGCGTACAAGTGATTAAGCAGGTACGTAGTTATCAAGGTCTTGTCGCAAAGATTACCAAAGAAGCTGGAATTGAAAAATATCAATCGACCATTTTAGCTATTATGATGACTGAGAGTAAAGGAACTGGTCAGGATGTGATGCAAAGTTCTGAAAGTCTCACAAAGCAAGTTGGACAATTAGAAAATCAGGAACAAAGTATCAAACAAGGTGCCAAGCATTTCAAAGAATTATTGGATTATGCACAAGTTCGTGGCTGTGATTATTCTACTGTACTTCAGGCATATAATTATGGGATGGATTATATTGATTATGTGGCCAATCACGGCAAGCACCATACCCAAGAATTGGCAGAAAAATATTCAAGAGAGGTTTTGGCTCCTGCTTTAGGAAATACAGAGGGAAAACGATATCGATATCTCCATATTTTTTCAATTTTTCACAATGGGGGGTATCTCTATTATAATGGTGGGAATTATTATTATGCCAAAATCGTCAAGTGGAACCAATATCAATATGAAAGTTATGAAAAAATTATTCATTTTATTGAGTGAATTGCTTGAAAAATAGCAAAAACGCGCTTATAATGAATAGCATGGTATATTGTCTATATTTTGAGAATGAAATCATATAAAAGTGACACCAACTTGTCTAAAATGGCAAATTCGCGTCCTAGTACAAAATTTGAAAAAAATTTCGTCTAGGGCGTGATTTTTATGAGATTTAGATTCTAGGTTAATGAAAATTCATGGTAGGTTTAGCGCATTATTTTACACACATTCATACATATTTGGCGTAGTTCCTTCTCGTGATCCCTAATCATTAGCAATCTACAAATAATGATTGAAGGTGACAAGATGGCAAGAATACCACAGCAAGTTATCGATGAAATCCGTGAAAAAACGGATATTGTGAACATCATTGGGCAGTATGTTCAATTAAAAAAAGCCGGGAAAAACTACACAGGCTTATGTCCTTTTCATGAAGAGCGAACTCCTTCTTTTTCTGTAGCAAGTGATCGTCAGCTTTATCACTGTTTTGGTTGTGGACGCGGCGGCAATGTTTTTAATTTTATTCAAGAGTTAGAAGGACTTAGTTTTCAAGAGGCGGTTATAAAAGTGGCTGAAATGGAAGGAATTCCGTTAAGTAGCCAGTATACGACTGCAGCACAGCAAATTGGTCATAATAAAAATGAGTATTTATATCAAATGAACCAACAAGCTTGCGAAGTCTATCAACATATTTTGAAAAATACCAAAATTGGTGATGCGGCTCGAAATTATTTGGAAAAAAGACAGTTAGATAGTGGATTGCTAGAAGAATTCCAAATTGGTTTTGCTCCAGATCGTCGGGATTTCTTGGTTAAAGTTTTTGAGCAAAGAAGTTATACCAAAGAGCAGATGGTCGCTTCGGGTCTTTTTGTACAACTTGAAGATGGTAGATTTATAGATCGCTTTTATTCGCGAGTCATGTTTCCTATTCAAGATGAGCACGGTCGGATTATTGCTTTTTCTGGTCGCTATTTACCAACAAATGATGAGGCCAATGATAAGCGTCAACCTAAGTATTTAAATAGTCCTGAAGGCGAACTGTTTAATAAGCGTGAAGTACTATTTAATTTACATCGAGCAAAAGGTACCATGCGTAAAACTCAAGAAGTCTATTTATTTGAAGGCTTTATGGATGTGATTGCAGCATATAAAAGTGGTATCCCCAACGGTTTGGCATCTATGGGGACTAGCTTAACCGAGCAACAAATTCGCCGTATGGATAAATTAATCAATCAAGTCATTCTTTGTTATGATGGCGATCAAGCGGGACAAGATGCGATATATCGTGCCATTTCCCTGTTTGAAGAGCAAAGTCAGTTGAAAATGTCGATTGTTAGTTTACCTGAGCGATTAGACCCAGATGAATACGTCAAAAAATATGGAGCGGAATCTTTTGTACAATTAGCGCAACATTCACGGCAATCAGTTTTTCAATTCATGAGACAATACAAAAGAACTGGCCGGAATTTAGAAAATGATCAAGAGCAAATTGCCTATTTAAATGAATTGTTAATTGAGTTGAAAAAAGTCGATTCGGTTATTGAACAGGATAGATATTTAAATCAGTTAGCACTCGAATTTAATGTTAGTCGTGATGCCTTACAACAACAACTTTCTCAGATTCAACTACCTAGTCCTGTTGCAACGATGCAGTATGATTTACCAGTCGAACCAGACACGTCAGTCCATCAAGGTCCAAAGGTTTCTGTTCAAGTAGTTGTGAAAAAAACACAATTACAAAAAGCACAAGAACTATTACTTTACCGACTCTTCAATGATCCGATTCTTAATCAGCGCTTAAAAGGTGATGAAGTATTTTTTATTGATGAGATTTATCAAGAAATATATGTATTATTTGATAGTATTCTTGAGGGGCAGGGCTCTTTTACCATCCAACAATTTTTGGATGTCTTACAGGAAAATCATTTGCGCGGAAAAGTTGTTGAAATAGCCAGTATGAATGTTCCAAAAGAATTGACTGACCAAGAATGGCAGGATGTTATTACGCTTATTAAGAAACACCGTATTCAAGAACTACTGATTACCAAGAAAAATGAACAGCAATTAGCTAGACAACAGCATCAAACAGATTTAGAATTAAAGTTAGCTGTTGAGATTATTCAATTAACGAAACAATTGAAACAAATGAGTCAATAGATGAAAGGGGACTTCTCAATGTCTGAAAAACCACAAAAATCATATGAACAAGCCGTTGACCAATTTATTCGTGAAAATCGTTATAAAGGTCAAGTTTTGTATGATGACTTATCAAACCAATTAGTCGTACCTTATTCTTTAGATGCTGATGCGATGGATCAATTAATTCAAAAAGTAGAAGACTCTGGAATAAGTGTAGTCGATGAAAATGGAGAACCATCTATTCACTCACTAAAGAGTAGCCAAAAACAGGCAGAAGAAGAGGAAGTAGATGACCGTGATTTATCTGCACCTACAGGAGTAAAAATTAATGACCCTGTAAGAATGTATTTAAAAGAAATTGGTCGTGTACCATTACTAACAGCGGATGAAGAAGTTTCCTTAGCCTTAAAGATTGAACAAGGGGATCAAGAAGCAAAACAACGTCTGGCTGAAGCGAACTTGCGATTGGTTGTAAGTATTGCTAAGCGCTATGTTGGACGTGGTATGCAGTTTTTAGATTTAATTCAAGAAGGAAATATGGGCTTAATGAAGGCCGTTGAAAAATTTGATTATCGTAAAGGATTCAAATTTTCTACTTATGCTACTTGGTGGATTCGTCAGGCGATTACGCGCGCGATTGCTGATCAAGCGAGAACTATTCGTATTCCAGTGCACATGGTTGAAACAATTAATAAATTAATCCGTATCCAACGTCAATTGTTACAAGAATTAGGTAAAGAACCTACGCCAGAACAAATTGCCGAAAAAATGGAAATGCCAACAGAAAAAGTACGTGAAATTCTAAAAATTGCGCAAGAGCCGGTATCATTGGAAACGCCAATTGGTGAAGAAGATGACTCCCATTTAGGCGATTTTATTGAAGACCAAGAAGCCACTTCACCAGCTGAACACGCGGCTTACGAACTCTTAAAAGAGCAGTTAGAAGATGTACTTGATACGTTGACCGATCGTGAAGAAAATGTCTTGCGTTTACGTTTTGGTATTGATGATGGTCGTACACGTACTCTAGAAGAAGTAGGAAAAGTATTTGGGGTAACGCGTGAACGTATTCGCCAAATTGAAGCAAAAGCCTTACGTAAATTACGCCACCCTTCACGTTCAAAACAATTGAAAGATTTCTTAGAATAATATTTAAGGACTTACCAATTCCCTTATTGTTGGAAGGTAAGTCTTTTTGATTTGACGCATTTTTAATCAATTTGAAATATAATTTTTTATAAAATGCATTGGTTTTTACTTATAAGTTGTGATAAATTAAAGAGTGAAAGTTTAAAAAAAGGTATCATTTTGAACTGATAAATGATTTTATAAATAAGGAGCGATTTATTTGATTCATCGATGTCCAAGCTGTGGCTATGAACCGGTTGATCAATCACTTATCTGTCCAAATTGTGGCGCAGAAATAGTCGAAAATATCACCGAAAAACTACAGCATGAAGAAAACCGTCAAACGGATTTATCTTCAGTTGAAAATAAAGTGGATGATTCTACCGTAGAAGTGGTTGCGTTTGCGGATACGGATGAAGTAAATGATGATATTGTCTGGTCTGACTTACAAGAACAACCCATCGGAGAAGTCATGAAGGAGTTAGCTAAAGAGCATGATGTCCTTTTGTCGGAAAGTGATTTAGCAGCGTTTGATACAACGCTTTCTGAAGAGAACCAAGATAACCCTGAAGATAATCAATCCACGCAATTAGCCGATTTTGTTCAAGAACAACAAGAAAAACAAAAAGAGTTTGAGGATGCTGCCCTTGAAGAAAATCCAATTTTAGCAAGCTATATTGAAATGCATAACGCCCAAAAAGAAGCCCAACGTTTGGCAGAACAAGCCGAAAAACAACAGTCTGAGGCAAATGTACAAGGTGTTGAAGAAGTAGAAGCAGAATCTGAAAGTAACCATTCATCAGATACCGAAAAAACAACCAATGCTTTAGACGATGAGGACACTGAAGCGGAAAAAAATGTCTATGCTACTGCAAGTAATCATATTTCACAAGATTCAGTTGATAGGCAAGAAGTAGCTGAAGAACAAGTGAAGCCTTCTAAAAAGTGGCGTCATTTAGCATTGGCCGGTGCAGCGCTTTTAATTGTTGGTGGAGGTTTTTATTATGCACATGTGCAACGTCAAGATACGAACAAACCAAAAGTAACGCAAAAAGCAGACCGTCAGTTAAGTAAATTATCAGCTAAAGTGGAGCAACTATTTACCACAAACAAAGCTGAATTTCTAAAAGCCACGGTGACGCTTTCTCAAATAGATTCTTTAAGCAAACAATTGGAAAATTATAAAGGTGATAAAGGGTATACCAAATTACATCAACAATTAACCAGTGCAAAACAACAATGGCAAAAAGTATCTGAAGTCAACGGTTACTTTACTTCGCCGATTATTGAAAATGGCCAGCTTAACCAACAAGCTACTTTAGATTATTCACAAAAATTTGCTATCAAAGCAATTGCAAATCCGCAAGAACCATATGAGAAATTGGTAAATGAAGCGGTGACAATTGGGCAAAAGGCGTATAATCAATATGAAAAAGCCCAATCTGCTACCAAAGAATTGATGGATGGCTATAAGAACCAATTATTAGCAAGCTCAGTTACTAGAGAAAAATACCAAAATGTTAAAAAATTGGTGGATCAGTTAGCAAAAAGCCAGCAAAAAGAATCTCTTAGCAAACAATTAGCAACAATTGATCAAGCATTAACTAAAAAAGAACAGGAAGAAAAACAAGCTAAAGCAGCCAATACTGAAACTTCGAACCAAACAGAAGCTGTGGCACCTAAACCTGTGGAAACCAATCCTGTAAATACACAGCCGATTTATACAACTAGAAGTAGTGAGCAAAGTGAAGTATTATCACCAAAAAGTCTACATCAAGGAGATAATCAACCATTAATCTCAACTCGACTTTCTGATTTACAAGATGTGAATAATCAGGCTTGGCAATGGAATCCAGAGGTTAAAAATCAAGTCTTACAAGCTTGCTTATCTCGTGGCTATATTGTCGATGGCGGCTATGTGTTAGAACGTGCCCGCATCGAAAACCAAGAAGGCTACTATAATTTATATGCAGTGGCGCCTAGTCAAAGATTTAGTTATGCAAGTGCTAAAAATCCAGTCTATGTCGTGACAATTAATGATAAAACTGGATTTTATAAAGGAAATGGTAACGATCACACGATTCGCTAGTCGTGATAAATAATTTCATATTGCCAGAACTCTCTTTTTTCGATATGATAAGAACATCATATTTGAAAAAGGGAGTTTTTTATGCAGTCAGGTTTAACATTTAGACAAGGTGTGAAAGATTGTTTACCTACTGTACTAGGTTATATTGGTATTGGTTTTGCTATGGGCGTAGTAGGTAAAGGTGTAGGTCTATCAGTGATACAAGTAGCAATGATGTCTATTCTAGTCTATGCTGGGAGTGCCCAATTTATTATTTGTGGTCTTTTAGCTTTAAATGCACCAATATCTAGTATTGTATTAACTGTCTTTATGGTCAATTTCCGACATTTTTTGATGAGCTTATCAGTAGCCCAACATTTTAAACAAGCAAATTTATGGAATCGCATCGGTTTAGGAACGTTATTAACAGATGAATCCTATGGCGTCTTAACTGTCGAATTATTAAAAAATAAAAGTGTGACGAGTCAATGGCTGCACGGGCTAAATCTAACGGCATATCTTATTTGGATTTTTGCGACGATGGCGGGGGCATTATTTGGTGGTTTCATCCATAATCCTGAAACATTTGGCTTAGATTTTGCACTCGTTGCGATGTTTTTAGGTTTGTTTTTATTTCAGGTAGAACGGCCATTCAAGAAAAAAACAGTGCAAACAAGTATTTTGCTTTTAAGTATTTTTAGCTCGTTAATCATTCTGATGCGCTTTTTCTCAGCTGAGGTGGCAGTATTAGCTTCTACATTAATTGGCTGCTTTGTGGGGGTGATGATGCATGAGTCTTGATTTTCTAGTATTGATGACTTTATGTGGCCTAGTAACTTGGCTACCAAGAATTTTGCCATTTATTTTTTCTAATAAAATTCATTTTCCTCAAAAGATAGAACTGTTTATGAGTTATTTACCTTTAAGTATTTTAGCTGCACTTTTCTTCCAAAGTTTGTTTACCTTTCATGAAAATCAGTGGCCAGAGTTGAAAATTCCTGAATTGATTGCTTGTATTCCCACGCTTTTTGTAGGATACTATAGTAAGGATTTAATGAAAATTGTCGTGACGGGTATTATATCGATTGCTTTGATCAGATTATTTTTATAAAGGAGAATTTATGAATCATTTATTAGCAACTATTATCAGTGGTTTAGTTATTGATGAAAATGAAAATTATTATTTTGTTCAAAAAGAGGGTCAAACTTTTCGTCTACATAAAAATGAATTGCAAACCTCTCTTGGCCAGATGGTAGAAGGGTTTACTTATGTGAATCAAAAACAACAATTAGCGATGACGACTAAGATTCCTAAGGTGCGTCAAGGTCATTATGCATTTAGCAAAGTGACTGAAGTGCGTAAAGACTTAGGCGTATTTTTAGATATTGGTTTACCAGATAAAGAGGTGGTATTATCCTTAGATGAACTACCAACATTAACCAACCTTTGGCCAAAAGTAGAAGATGAACTCTTAATTGGTTTACGTATTGATGATAAAGATCGTATCTGGGCTACCTTGGCAGATGAAAAAATCTTTAAAGCCATGAGTAGAAAAGCAACCGAGCAAATGCATAACCAAGATGTGAAAGCGCGGGTTTATCGTCTAAAAATGGCTGGTACTTATGTTTTAACACAAGATTATTATTTAGGCTTTATTCATCCGAGTGAACGTTATGCAGAACCTCGCTTAGGAGAATTAGTTGATGCACGAGTCATTGGTTTACGTGAAGATGGTGTGCTATATTTATCCATGAAGCCAAGAAGTTATGAAGCTATTTCTGATGATGCACAAATGATTTTAGCTTATCTAAACCAATCTGCGACTAAATCTATGCCTTATACAGATAAGAGTTCACCAGAAGAAATTAAACAATTATTTGGAATTAGCAAGGGGCAATTTAAACGCGCGTTAGGCCATTTGATGAAACAAAAATTAATTGAACAAGTTGACGGCAAGACAAATCTACTATAAAATTTTGATTGAGCATTTTGTGTAAATGGTAGGGGGTACATGTCATGAATACAATGGCAACCTTAAATAAAGTAAAGAAAATGTTGCATGATGCGGGTTTTAAGTTAACACCCCAGCGTGAGGCAACATTATTGGTTTTGCTTGAAAATGAGAAAGATCATCTCTCAGCAGAAGAAATCTACTTTTTTGTGAAACGTAAAAATCCTGATATTGGATTAGCTACTGTATACCGTACGTTAGAAATTTTAACGGAATTAAAAGTGGTGGACAAAGTTAGCTTTAATGATGGTGTCGCACGTTATGATTTAAGAAAAGAAGGTGCCAAACGTTTCCACCATCATCTTCTTTGTTTGGAATGTGGAGATATTGAAGAGATTGAAGAGGACCTATTAGGAAGCGTTGAGGAAGTTGTGGAAAAAAGATATCATTTTCTAGTAAAAGATCATCGCTTAACTTTTCATGGCATCTGTAAAAACTGTCAAGAAAAACATCAATTGGAAGGGAGAAGTTAGAGGAATTTTCCTTACTTCTGCCCTTTTTTCAGGATAGGGGTTTATATGATGGAAACTCAATTGCATGCATATCTTCATTATTTAATGACAGAAAAACATTTAGCTCAAAATTCATTAGTGAGTTATGAACGGGACTTAAAGCATTATTTTACATTTTTAAAAGAGAAAAACATAACCAATTTCGAACAAGTTCAAAAAGCCCATGTACAGCAATTTTTACGCAAATTACATGAGGATAAGCGTGCTACTTCTTCTATTATGCGGATGTTAAGTAGTATTAAAAACTTTCACTTATACTTACAACTCCAGCAAATAACTACACATAATCCTGCAAGTAGCATCGAGATGGCAAAACTTGCGCCCAAAGTTCCCGAGTATTTGACTATTGAAGAAGTGAATCAATTATTGCAATTGCCAGACACCAAAAGTTTGCGTGGCGTTCGTGATCGGGCTATTTTAGAGTTGTTGTATGCTACGGGTTTAAGAGTCAGTGAGTGTATCGCCTTAAAGGTTGAAAATGTACATTTAGATTTAGCCTATCTTGAATTTGAAGGAAAAGGTCAAAAAGTGCGTATTTTACCTTTGGGAAGTGAATGTGTCAAATGGTTGAAAAAGTATATTGATCATGTACGTCCCTCTTTAATGAATAGCCAAGAGAATCAGATTCTTTTTTTTACCCAACAAGGAAGAGCCTTTACAAGACAAGGTCTATGGAAAAATCTAAAAAAATATGTCGCTCAATTAGGTATTCAAAAAGTTGTCACCCCACAGACTTTACGGCATAGTTTAGCCATCCATCTCTTACAAAATGGGGCTGATTTAGCAAGTGTGCAAGAATTACTGGGACATGTGGATTTATCAACGACACAAATGTATGTGCAAGCAACAAAGCGCCGATTGAGTGAATCTTATCAACAATTTTTCCCTAGAGCATAGAAATGAGGTATCCATTTGGAATTACAATTTAAGCTTGAAGGTTTTGAAGGACCTTTAGACTTATTATTACATTTGATAAACAAGTTAGAAATTGATATATATGATATTCCAATTGCTGAAATCACGGAGCAATATTTAGAATATCTTCATGCCATGCAGACTTTTGAATTAGAAATTGCTGGTGAATATATTGTGATGGCGGCAACCTTGATGGCGATGAAAAGTAAAATGTTATTACCAACGCAACAAGTGGATTTTGATGAAGATTCGCAATATGAAGAAGACCCAAGAGAAGCTTTAGTGGAACAATTATTGGAGTACCGTAAATATAAATATGCTGCTAAAGAATTATCTAAAAAAGCAGAGGAACGAAGCCAATTTTATACAAAACGCCCAACTGATTTACAGGAGTATCAACAAGAAGTACGCTTGGATTTAAATCAAGTCAATACAATTGATTTATTTTTGGCTTTTCACCATATTTTGGAAAAACAAAAACGTAAAATGAATGTCGAGGCTACTGTGGTGGCAGATGAGTTTAGTATTGAAGATAAGATGGTCGAAATTCAAGAAAGATTGTTAAAAGTCCCAATAAAGCAAGGCGTCACACTAGATAGTTTATTAACAACATATAATCGTAGCGAAATAGTTATTACTTTTATGGCATTATTGGAATTGTTAAAACATCAACAAATTAAAGTGCAACAAGCAGCAAGTTATGAGCCATTATATTTGTATCGAGTAGAGGAAGTGTAAATTTGGATATTAGTCAATTGGAAGCTTTATTGTTTGTGGCAGGCGATGAAGGAATGAGCATCAATGAACTCAGCTATGTTCTTTCCTTATCCACTGAACAAGTATTTGAAGGCTTAGTACAATTAAATCAAAAATATAAAGAAGATGAAACATGTGCCATTGAACTGAATGAATATGCCAACCGCTATATGATGACCACAAAGGGAAAATATCAAAATCTTTTACAAAAATACAGTCAGTCACCGATGGCTGCACGACTATCCCAAGCCGCTTTAGAGACCTTAGCTGTAATAGCCTACAAACAGCCGCTAACACGTATGGAAGTGGATCAAATTCGTGGCGTCAACTCCAGTGCTTCTATCCAAAAGTTACTAAACTTTCAGCTAATTGAAGAAAAAGGTCGCTTAGAAGCACCGGGCCGTCCAAGAATATATGCAACGACAGATTATTTTATGGATTATTTTGGCTTAAAAAATATAGAAGAGTTACCAGATATTTCTGAAATGGAAGCTGATTTAGCTCAAAATCAAACTCAGTTATTATTTAAAGAATTGACTGAAGAGAAAGAACTAACTCCTGATAATCTAGAATAAGAATAATGGAAAAGAGGAAAAAGATGGAAAGACTACAAAAAGTAATTGCCCATGCCGGAGTGGCTTCTAGACGTAAAGCTGAGCAACTGATTCTAGATGGCAAAGTGAAAGTGAATGGTCAGACAGTAACGACACTTGGCGTAAAAGTTAGCGCGACAGATGAAGTAAGTGTCAATGATGTACCCATTTATCAAGAAGAACCCGTCTATTATATGTTTTATAAGCCCCGGGGTGTGATAACAGCTGTTGAAGATGATAAGGGTCGTGCTGTTGTGACAGATTATTTTACCGATGTAACGCAAAGAATTTATCCAGTGGGAAGATTGGATTATGATACATCAGGTTTGCTTTTATTAACGAATGATGGTCAGTTTGCCCAACGTTTAACACATCCTAAGCATGAAGTTGAAAAAACATATGTGGCCAAAGTCAAAGGTTTAGCTGATTCTAAAAGGCTTTATCCCTTAACAAAAGGTTTACGTTATGAAAAAGTGACCTATGCGCCAGCTCGCTATGAGATTTTATCTACCAATCAAAGCAATGGAACAAGTATTGTGAAATTAATGATTCATGAAGGAAAAAATCATCAAGTCAAAAATATGTTCAAAGCTGTAGATTTACCAGTGATGAAATTAAAACGTGAAGGCTATGGTGATATAACGCTAGGCAATCTTCGTCCGGGACAATATCGCCCATTAACCAATAAAGAAGTCAAACATTTACTTCATTTATCAAAATAACAGTTTGTCGTTCATTTCACATAAATTGTGCAAAAAGGTTGTTTTATTTTTGAATGGGTGTATAATGAAGCTGAACTTGAAAAAATATAGAATAAGGTTCGTCTTCAGGGGCAGGGTGTAATTCCCGACCGGTGGTGATAGTCCACGACCTGTTCAGTAAGCTTACTTATTGAATGGCTGAGCTGGTGAAATTCCAGTACCGACAGTATAGTCTGGATAAAGAAGATTGGCGTATTTGATTTACTCTATTTTTGTGTAATGATATACCCTATTTTTCCCCCTTGGAAAAATAGGGTATTTGTTTTATGGATGTGAAGTTATTTGTTCAGCCACGAGCGGATAAGGTTTTCCAGACGGGGGCTTATACGTTGAAGTGGATAGTCGCTGAATGCAGATTACATTAAAGGTGTCAAGCAGTTATGTTAGCTGCGCAGCTATTTTTAATGAAGTAAACGATTTCTTATTTACACAAAAAGGTAGTTAGATAGGTTCATTCATGGAGATGAATCCTTGTAAGGAGGATTAATTTTATGAAGAATAGTAGAGTTCAAAAATTAGTGGGGGTAGCTGTTTTAGCTGCGATGGCGTTAGTATTACAATATTTAGCTTTTCCAATACTTCCAGCCTTTAGTTTTCTTAAGATTGATTTTAGCGATATTCCAGTCTTATTGTGCATGTTTTTATTCGGTCCTTTAGCGGGTGTAAGTACAGCATTTATTCGTTCGTTCTTGCATCTATTAACGACAGGGATTGCTGATCCAGCCAATATGGTTGGTGATGTAGCTAGTTTTTTAGCTAGTATGGTTTTTGCCTTACCAATCTACATGTTTTTTAAAGATGCGGCCAAAAAATCAAATCGTTATTTAGGTTTATTTGTAGGAATTTGCTCATTGACGATCTTTATGAGCGTGGCAAATTATTTTGTCATTACACCACTTTATTTACATTTCTACTCACTATCTGCTAATCAAATGTTAGGCATGGCATTAAGTAAGTATATTGCTATAGGAATTATCCCTTTTAATATTATTAAGGGGGCTTTAGTTTCCGTAGTGTTTGTCGTTTTACATGCGAAATTATTGCCTTGGCTTTCACGTAAAACCGTTCGAAAAACTAGCGTAAATATTCATTGATTAAGCTGAAGCCCTCTGTTTTTTAGGGGGGCTTTTTTGTATACTCTCATTGTGAGCGTTACTCACTAGATATTTTTTTCATATCTAATTAGTCAATTTTTACTTGACTAAATCTCTATCATAGTACAGAAAATCAACAGGATGATTTCGTACTTTACTTATTTCCTTACATGGCCACGAAATAGAATTCCTCTTCTATTTTGTGGTTTTTTTTATGCTGCATTTTCATTTAATAAGTCAGTTTGTATACATAGTTTTTTTAAGTAAACTATGGTAAAATATTATTAAATTAAATAATTAATTATATTATTTAATTAACAACTTTCGAGGATGGAAAAGTTATATAATTTAATTGTTTGGGGATAGATAAAATGAAAGACAACCGATGGCGATTATTAGATATATTTACACAATTATTGGAAGGAAAAGCCATTAAAATTAGTGAATTAGTTGAGAAAAAATATGGGACAGAAGATACGATTCGCAAAGATAAAGATTCGATTCGTGATTTTTTAGCTGAAAAAGATTTAGATCGTGGATTATTTGGTCAGGTGGAATATCAGCATGGAATTGTTTTTTTTCTAGACCGCTCTTTTACCTTAACTGATGATGAAAGAATAGCGATGATTAAGGTATTGCTTTCAAGCCGGGCCTTACATCGTGAAGAAATGTTGCCGATTGTGGATAAATTAATTAAACAATCAAGTGAACCCAAATGCTTAGAAGGTATGGTAAAAAGTGAAAAATTTACCTATAATGGCGTACCTAAAAGTGTGGATATGCTTGAACGGATTAAATTAATTCAATATGCCACGGAACATCAAATTCCGGTTTCTTTTACCTATCAAAAGAACTTTCAGACTTTTGAATATAATCGGATTCCACTAGGTGTGGTATTTATTGATATTTATTTTTATATGATTTCTGCTTCACACACTTCTGAAGACTTTTTAGATTTCGAACATGCCAATAAATTTAGAATTAATAATATGTCCAATTTACGAATTGATGAAAGTGTATCAGTTCCTCGATTGCAATATTCACAATTTCCTAAGTTAGGTGAACTTAGAAATCAAACGGGTCGCTGGGCATTTTTAGGTAAACCCATTGAATTAGAAGTAGAATGTTTATTTGATCCAGCTTATATTTTAGATAGATTCCCAGAGTCAAGGATTATTTCTCAAGATCCAGAAAAGAAAGTGGCCAAGATGGTGATTCCAACAAATGATGGGTATGGAACGAAAATGTGGATTTTAAGTCAATCTAATTCTATGAAAGTCAATAAGCCTAACTATATGCGTGCATCAATCATTCAAATATTAAATCAAATCGCAAACTTATATGGCTATGAACTCGTAAAAAAAGTCGATAAATAAAAATCTGTCAGGAATTTTCTTGACAGATTTTTCGCGCTTTTTTTATTTTTTTGCGTATTTATATGATAGAGCGATTATTTTTCTAGTAAAATTGCTCGCACTGGACATTTTTGGTAAGCTTGTAATACAGATGAATACGCCTCATTTGGAATATATTGATGATTGGCCTCTTTTTCTTGCTTGAAAAGGACGATTCCTTCCTCATCATAATCAAAAATATCTGGGGCATAAAGCGCACAGAGTCCACAGGCAATACATTGTTCTGGAATAATTTCGCAGCGTTTGGTACGCATTTTCTCACTACTTTCTGGAGGTTATTATGGATGAATTTATTTTAGCTTTGTTTGGTGAAAATGACAAGTTAAGGATGAATACTTTATATCAAATCTTAGTAGGAAAAAAATCTGCCTCGATGTTGTACTATGCTTATGGTCATCAATTATTAAATATTGTAGGTATTTTTCCACATTTATCAAAAGCAGAATATGAAAAAATAATCAAACGCTTGGTCAATCAAAAAGCAGTAGTCATTCTTGAAAATGAGCTTGTACGTGTAAAAATCATCCCATCTTTATTTACACAAGAGCCTTATTGCCATCTGAATCATTTTCGTCTCAAAAATAGTCTTACATTATGGCGCATGCTGCAATTATTTCTTTGTCGTCTTTCTTATTGGCCAGCAGATTATCAAGGACCAGTATTAGAGAACAGTCCATTTTATTTGCTAAATGTGGATCAGATGATAGCGCAAATGGATGAAGAGCAAAAACAAAAAATTTATGAAGAGCTGAGTCATGTTTTCTCTCAGATGCCGCAAGACCAGGCAGATTTTTTAGCAAATACTTTTTCTGGAAAAAATTTTTCAGGAAAAACTTTCTATCAAGTGTTGCCTGAAGATTTACATCCGCCCTTTGATCTTTGTTACACACTTGCATGTGTGGAAAGATTTTGGTCTTATTTGATGTCACATACGGAGTTATTATTATTTCAATTGTTCAAACCATTTATTCTAGGAAATTATAAACAAAGTATGCTTGCAACACGCCAATTATATAAATTAGGCTATGATGTGATGAAAATTGCGCAAATAAGAAATTTAAAAGAAGGAACAATAACAGATCATTTAATTGAATGGGCAATTTTGGATGATAAATTTCCATTTGGAGATTTTCAATTACTTATACAAGATGAGTCATTATTAGATTATCGATATAAAGACCTTGTAGAAGAACACCCTGAAATTTCATTTTTACAGTATCGCTTAAGTCAAATCGCTATATTGAGGGGAAAAGATAAGCATGAATGATAATTTAAAACAAGTTTTAAAAGAAAATTTCGGCTATGATTCGTTCAGAGGTCTACAAGAAGAGATTATTCAAACGGTACTTAATCATCAAGACTGTTTAGCGATTTTACCTACAGGGACTGGAAAAAGTTTGTGTTATCAACTACCGGGTGTATTGCTTGACGGAATTGTTGTTATTGTTTCACCATTATTATCTTTAATGGAAGATCAAGTGAATGGTTTACTACAAATGAAAAAGTTTTCGGCAGTGGCTATCAATAGTTTATTAACGAAAGCTGAAAGAGAATATGTTTTGACGCATCTATCAGAGTATCAATATATTTATTTAAGTCCTGAGATGCTCTCACAGTCTGAGTGTATTCAAGCGCTTAGCAGACAAAAGATTGCCCTTTTTGTTATTGATGAAGCCCATTGTCTTTCTCAGTGGGGGGTGGATTTTCGACCTGAGTATCGCAATTTAAAATGGGTGAAAAAGCAATTACATCATCCGATCACTTTAGCTTTAACCGCGAGTGCACCCCCAAAAGTTAAGGCGGAAATTCAAGAGGTGTTGCTACATCCTGATGCTCAAGTATTTGAATTACCAGTGAATCGTCCGAATATCTATTTACAAGTTGAAAAAACAAATGATAAAGTAGCAGCATTGTTGAAATATTTAAAAGAATTATCGAGGACAGGGATTATTTATTGCGCTACACGTGTGCAGGTGGAAGAATTGTATGAACGTCTAAAAAGCGATTATGCCATTGGTTATTATCATGGAGGTCTTTCTAGTAATCAACGACGCTTGCTGCAAACGCAATTTCAAAAAAATCAATTGCAACTATTGGTAGCGACGAATGCATTTGGAATGGGAATCAATAAGCCAGATATTCGTTTTGTGATTCATTATGATTTGCCGGATAATTTGGAAAGCTATGTACAAGAAATTGGTCGGGCGGGACGAGATGGTGAGCCGAGCATTGCGATTTTACTTTATCAAAACCATGATGAACAAATTCATTATTATATGCAAAATCAAACAAGGAACGAACGTGAAGTCTTTGAGTTGTTAGATGTACCTAAAAATGGTGCACAAAAATATTTTAGTGAATTGCAACAAAAATGGTTTCGCCAAATTCAGCATGAAGATTATCATTTATTTATGGAAGAAATTAAAGCCAACGAGAAAATAAAGCAAGCACAGTTACAGACAATGTTAGGCTATATCCATACGAATCAATGCCGGCGTGATTTTATAGCTCAGTATTTTGATAACTCATTGCCAGATAAACAAGCACAATGTTGTGACAATCATGGGCCTTTTGATTATCAATTATTAATGAAATCAAACATTCAAAATGAAAAAATAGCGAATTGGCAAGAGGTTTTGCTAAAAATTTTTTAAGTTAATCAATTCTCCTAAATTTTTTGAACACAAGTAATCTTTGCTATGATATAATGAGACGGAAAGATTATAGGAGGGAATTATTTTGCGAAATAAAGATAAGAAAAAAGAAACAGAAAATCTAAATGAACCATGGGAGCAACCTATTTACAACGTAGAAGGTCAAGAAGATCAAATGCCTAGCCGTATACAACAAGGTAGAAGAAAACGCGGGAATAGCAAATTTTTAACGATTGTCTTACTTTTGTTATTTTTAATTGCCGCATGTCCGGCCGCATTTGGGATTTGGAAACATTATGTAGATAATCAACCAAAGCAAACGCAAACAACCAAATCAAGCACTAAAAAATCCAGTGCTTCACAAACAAAAGAAAGTTCAGCAACTACGAGTGAATCAACCACTCAATCTGAAGAAACACAAACAAGTTCGAATGAAGCATCAACTGCTGAAAACCACGAAGCAACTGAAAATGCAGCTGGACAAAATAAGCAAGAAAATCAAGAGGCGCAAAATAACCAAAACGGTGAAACAACTACTGAAAATGGCGCAGAATATACAACTGTTCAAGCTGGTGAAGGTCCGGCAACAGTTGCTAGTCGAACAGGTGTCAGCGTAGAAGATATTTATCGTTTAAATGGAATGACTGCGGATAACTTCCATTTAACACCAGGGCAACAACTTCGAATTAAATAAAAGAGATACTGAGGGCGTGTCTCCTCAGTCTCTTTTTGTGTAAATAGTGATTTAGTTAGGGGTAATGGAATGAACAAAATAAATATTGCAATCGACGGACCCGCTTCATCTGGGAAAAGTACCGTTGCGAAAATAATTGCCAAAAAATTAGGCTTTATCTATACCGATACAGGGGCGATGTATCGTTCAGTGACCTATCTTGCTTTAAAACATCAAGTCAGTTTGGATGATGAACAAGCTCTAGTCTCCCTTATTTTGCGTTTTCCAATCACTTTTAAACAAGGAAATGAACAACAACTTGTTTTTGTGGATGGTCAGGATGTGACTAAAGAGATTCGAATGCCAGAGGTAACAAAAAATGTCTCTAAAGTGGCTGCTTACAAGTTAGTTCGCGAGCAATTAGTGAAACAGCAACAAGTCATTGCTAAAGATGGCGGGGTAGTCATGGATGGCCGTGATATTGGGACAGTGGTTTTACCTGATGCTCAAGTGAAGGTATTTTTAGTGGCCAGTGTCGAAGAACGTGCGAGAAGACGTCATAAAGAAAATCTAGAAAAAGGCATTCCAAGTGATTTTGAAGAATTAAAAGTTGCCATTGAAAAAAGAGATTATTATGACTCTCATCGCGAAAATTCTCCACTTGTGCAGGCTGCAGATGCGGTAAGTATTGATACAACGGGAATGAGTATCGATGAAGTTGTTCAAACTATTATTAAATTAGTAAATGACGAAAATTCAGCAAAAAAATAAAAGAAATTATTGGAAATCGCTTTATTTTTTTGTGAAATTGCAATAAACTAGATACTGTAGTGTATACATGAACAAATGTTGGTCAGGAGGAAATTAGGTATGACGGAATTTGAAGGACAAGTAACAGAAACAATGGAAGAAGCTTTAAATAGCGTACAAGAAATTCATGTTGGCGATATTGTCAAAGGTGAAGTGTTAGCTATTGAAGATAAGCAAGTCATTGTTGCGATTTTGGGAACAGGATTAGAAGGTGTGATCCCAGCAAAAGAATTATCTACAACACCAACTGATGATTTAGAGTCATTAGTAAAAGTCGGTGATGAATTAGATTTAGTAGTGATTTCAAGAATCGGTAATGACAAAGAAAATGGTAGCTACTTATTATCTAAACGTCGCTTGGATGCTAAAAAATTATGGGAAGAAATCGAAGCAAAATATGCTGCAGGTGAAATCGTTGATGCGACTATTACCAACGTGGTTAAAGGTGGTTTAGTTGCAGATTTGGGTATTCGTGCATTCATTCCTGCTTCAATGGTTGAAGACCATTTTGTTAAGGACTTTAGTAAATATAAAGGGCAAACCTTAAAGTGTAAGATTGTTGAAATCGAGCCAAGTGAAAATCGTTTAATTTTATCACATAAAGTTGTTGCTGAAGAAGAAAAGCAAAAACAAAAAGAAGCGGTATTTGCTTCAATTCATAAAGGAGATCAAATTGAAGGGACTGTCGCTAGATTAACGAACTTTGGCGCATTCATTGATTTAGGTGGCGTTGATGGACTTGTTCATGTTTCTGAAATTTCTCATACACATGTAGCCAAATCAAGTGATGTCTTAAAAGTCGGTGAAAAGGTAAATGTGTTAGTTTTATCTGTTGATCCAGCTAGCGATCGTATTTCTTTATCTATTAAAGATACTTTACCTGGACCATGGGATGATATTGAAGACAAAGCATCAGTTGACAGTGTGTTAACAGGTACAGTGAAACGCTTGACAAGTTTTGGCGCTTTCGTGGAATTATTCCCTGGAGTAGAAGGGCTTGTGCATATTTCACAAATTGCTCACAAACATATTGCTACGCCACATGAAGTCTTAAAAGAAGGCGAAGAAGTTAAAGTTAAAGTCTTAGAAGTTTCTCCAGAAAATCAACGTATTGCTTTAAGTATCAAAGCACTTGAAGAAAAACCAGAACCAAAAGTTGAAGAAGTAGTAGCTGAAGAAAGCTATGAATTACCTGAAGAATCAACTGGTTTTACTATGGGGGATATTTTAGGAGAAGCTTTAAAAACTGAAGAATAAGTCTTTAGATAAAAACCAACTAAATTTTCTTGTTCTGTATATCAAAATGAATAGTAAAGGCGCAATTTATCCAATTTTCAAGGTATTGCGCCTTTTTTTACTTGCAAGATGATGAAAGTTTCGGTAAACTAATTGAGATTGAAAAAATGGAGGGAAGAAAATGGCAAATCCAACTATTGCAATTGTCGGTCGTCCAAATGTCGGTAAATCAACTATCTTTAACCGAATTGCTGGGGAACGTATTTCAATTGTTGAAGATACTCCTGGAGTGACGCGAGATCGTATTTATGCAACAGGCGAATGGCTAGGTCGTGAGTTTAGTATTATTGATACTGGTGGAATTGACCTAGGTGACGAACCATTTATGGAGCAAATTAAAGCCCAGGCCCAAATTGCGATTGAAGAAGCAGATGTAATTATTTTTATTTCCAGTGTTCGTGAAGGGATTACTGATGCAGATGAGATGGTTGCACGCATGCTTTATAAAAGTAAAAAACCTGTGATATTAGCAATAAATAAAGTAGATAATCCAGAATTAAGAAATGATATCTTTGAATTTTATGCGCTAGGATTAGGCGAACCATTTCCGATTTCAGGGAGTCATGGATTAGGAATCGGGGATGTATTAGATGAAGCTGTGAAACACTTTAGTACTGAAATTGAACCTGAAGATGATAGTATTATCAAATTTAGTTTGATTGGACGTCCAAATGTCGGCAAATCATCACTCATTAATGCGATTTTAGGGGAAGAACGGGTCATTGTATCTGATGTCGAAGGAACAACACGTGATGCCATTGATACGCATTTTATCAGCGAAAATGGTCAAAAATTTACCATGATCGATACAGCCGGAATGCGTAAACGAGGCAAGGTCTATGAATCAACAGAAAAATACAGCGTCATGCGGGCGATGCGAGCAATTGACCGTTCGGATGTGGTATTATTTGTGATTAGTGCTGAAGAAGGGATTCGTGAACAAGATAAGAAAGTCGCTGGTTTTGCACACGAAGCAGGTAAAGGTGTCATCATCGTGGTAAATAAGTGGGATCTTGTTGAAAAAGATACGAATACGATGCGCGATTTTGAATTAGAAATTAGAGAAGAATTTCAATATTTAGATTATGCGCCGATTATTTTTGTATCAGCGAAAACAAAACAACGCTTGAATAAGTTGCCAGCGATGATTGAAGAAGTAAGTGCAAATCAAAACTTACGCGTACCTTCTGCAGTCCTTAATGATATTATTATGGATGCTGTGGCCATTAATCCAACACCAACAGATAAAGGAAAGCGCCTAAAAATCTTTTATGCGACTCAAGTTAGTGTGAAACCACCAACCTTTGTTATATTCGTAAATGAGGAAGAATTAATGCACTTCTCTTATGCACGCTTTTTAGAAAATCAGATTCGTAAAGCATTTACTTTTGAAGGTACACCGATAAGAATTATTGCACGAAAAAGAAAATAACGGGAACACTTTCAATTATTTTCTTAGTTTGTAATCAAAATGAAACAAACAACCTACGAAAATACAACGAAAAGTCTTGATATTAAAGGCTTCTTGTGATAACTTAGTAACAGGATATTGATTCATTATTCAATATTTCTCACTAGCCTTGGACCACTCAAGGATGGTGAATGGTGTTTAACATCACATCAAAAATCAGGAGGTGAATCATCCATGGCAAATAAAGCAGAATTAATCGAAAAAGTTGCAGCGGCTACAGATTTATCTAAAAAAGACGCTACTGCTGCAGTTGACGCTGTTTTTTCAGCAATCCAAGACGCTTTAGCTAACGGTGAAAAAGTTCAATTAATCGGTTTTGGTAACTTTGAAGTTCGCAATCGTGCAGAACGTAAAGGACGTAACCCTCAAACGAACGAAGAAATTATTATTCCAGCAAGCAAAGTTCCTGCATTCAAACCAGGTAAAGCTTTGAAGGAAGCCGTTAAATAAGGTATTCTATCTATGGAGCTCTTGATGATTCAGGAGCTCTTTTTTTATTCATTTTTTTGGGAGATCAGATGATGTTTGGTTTAGGAACAATTGTAAATGTATTCGCAATTGTTTTCGTTGGAATTTTTGGCAAACGATTCGAACTTCCATGCAAGAAAGTTTAACGAAAACAGCTGGTTTAGCTGTTTTGATGTTAGGATTAGGTGGTACAATGGAAAAAGTGCTATAAGTAACAAAAAATGGTTTAAGCAGTCAAGGTAGTATGATGCTGATATTTTGGATCGACTCTATGGTTGGAGAATAGCTTGTTATTGAAAAGTGCTTGTTTTTTGGCCGAAAATGAAGGTAGCGAATCTATTGCCAAGTTTGATATTTGAACTACTTTGGTAATGATAAAGAAAATGTGCTTTCGAGTAATATCGAAGGGACATTTATTTTTTTGTTTGAAAGAAATAAGGAAAACGATAAAAAAATTCAGAAAATTAACCGAAAATTAAAAAACATTTAGGAAAACTATTGACATTTAATTAAATTAGAAGTATATTGTAAAAAATTAAAAAAATACATTGAATTGTAAGGAGACGATTCATATGCAACAAAAATTAACAGGATTATTATTAATTGTCATTATTACCTAGAGGACTTAGAACATGGAAAAATTATCCACATGTTTGAGTCCTATTTGTGCATTGTGAATGGGATTCTTACTAAGCATCCCACTCACTGTTAAATCTTTGGGTGGGATGCTTTTTTGTTTTTAAGAAAAATCTTGAGAACTAAAAAGTAATTCAAAATGAGACACAAGCTGTAATAATGATTTTAGCTTTGCAATCAAAATTTTGATAAACGGAGGAAATGCAATTGAGAAGTGATCAAATCAAAAAAGGTATTGATGCCGCACCAGCAAGAAGTTTGTTGTATGCGACAGGACAAGTCAAAAGTGCAAGAGATATGGAAAAACCATTTATTGCTATTTGTAATTCTTATATTGATATTGTTCCCGGACATGTTCATTTAAGAGAATTAGCTGAAATTGCGAAAGAAGCGATTCGTGAGGCAGGTGGAATTCCTTTTGAGTTTAATACAATTGGTGTCGATGATGGAATCGCGATGGGCCATATTGGGATGCGCTATTCGCTACCTAGTCGTGAATTAATTGCTGATGCTGCCGAAACTGTCATTAATGCGCACTGGTTTGACGGCGTGTTTTATATTCCTAATTGTGACAAAATCACTCCTGGAATGATTATGGCAGCCATGCGAACCAATGTACCAGCTATATTTTGTTCGGGTGGTCCAATGAAAGCTGGTGTTGATCCTCGTGGCCATCAAATGACTTTATCAACGATGTTTGAAGCAGTTGGTGCCTATAAAGCTGGTAACTTAACGAATGATGAATTTCAATTTATGGAACAAAATGCTTGCCCAACTTGTGGTTCTTGTGCGGGCATGTTCACAGCAAATTCAATGAACTGTTTATTGGAAATTTTAGGACTTGCATTACCAGGTAATGGCACGACTTTAGCTGTTTCACAAGACCGTCGTGAATTAGTTCGTCAAGCTGCCTTTCATTTAATGGATTTAGTGAAAAAGCAAATCAAGCCGCGTGATATTGTCACGAAAGAAGCCATTGATGATGCCTTTGCCTTAGATATGGCGATGGGTGGTTCAACCAATACAGTCCTACACACACTGGCCATTGCGAATGAAGCCGAAATTGACTATAACTTAGAAGATATTAATGAAATTGCCAAACGGGTACCTTACTTATCAAAAATTGCGCCTTCTTCAGCTTATTCGATGCATGATGTTCATGAAGCTGGTGGGGTGAGTGCGATTATTCGTGAATTAATTGATGTACCTGGAGCTATCCATCCAGACCGTATCACTGTCACAGGTAAAACGATTCGTGAAAATGTTAAGGATGCTAAAATTAATAATCTAGAAGTTATCCGCAGTAAAGAAAATCCTTATAGTCCAGTTGGTGGTTTATCCATTCTTTATGGAAATATTGCGCCAGATGGTTCAGTCATTAAAGTGGGTGGTGTCGATCCAGATATTAAGAGCTTTACTGGTAAGGCAATTTGCTTTAATTCTCATGATGAAGCCGTGGCAGCTATTGATGATGGTCGCGTACAAAAAGGCCACGTAGTCGTTATTCGCTATGAAGGTCCAAAAGGCGGACCAGGAATGCCGGAAATGTTAGCTCCTACTTCAAGTATTGTCGGTCGTGGTTTAGGTCGAGAAGTGGCCTTGATTACAGATGGTCGTTTCTCAGGAGCAACACGCGGTATTGCGGTTGGTCACATTTCACCAGAAGCAGCTGCCGGTGGTCCATTAGCTTTAGTTGAAGATGGTGATGAAATTACGATTGATTTGACCAATCGTACCTTGAATTTATTGGTCAGCGAAGAAGAGTTAGCAAAACGTCGCGAAAACTTACCAAAATTTGAATTTAAAGTGAAAAAAGGTTGGTTAGCACGATATACAGCCTTAGTTACTTCAGCAAATACTGGCGGAATTATGAGAGTAACGGAGTAAATAAAAGAATAGAGGGGATTATATGGAGAATCAAACAAAGCTAAATGGTTCCGAGCTTTTGTTAGAATGTTTGAAAAAAGAAAAGGTTGAATTGATTTTTGGTTATCCTGGCGGTGCGGTCTTACCATTATATGATGCCATGTATGACTTTGAGATTCCAAATGTATTAACTAGACATGAACAAGGGGCTGTACATGCTGCAGAAGGTTATGCCAAAGTAACTGGCAAACCTGGTGTCGTGGTCGTTACATCTGGCCCTGGAGCAACCAATGCGATTACCGGAATTGCTGATGCGATGAGTGATTCCCTACCTTTAGTCGTTATTACTGGTCAAGTTGGAACGGGTGGAATTGGTACAGATGCCTTTCAAGAAGCCGATATTTTAGGGATTACTTTACCGATAACCAAGCATAACTTCCAAGTGCGCGATGTAAATGATTTACAACGAATTGTCCATGAAGCTTTTCATATTGCTTCTACGGGGCGTCCTGGTCCAGTAGTGATTGACTTACCAAAAGATATCAGTCAATCGATGGGTGAGTTTCTTGAACATTTTGAAGTAGATATTCCAAGTTATCAACCAAATACTTCAGCTTCACTTCCACAAATTGAAAAAGTCATGAAACAATTAAAACGTGCGAAAAAGCCATTACTTTTAGTGGGAGCTGGTGTTAGTTATGCCAATGCAACCAAGGAATTACGCACCTTTGTCGATAAGTATCAAATTCCAGTCGTTGAAACCATGATGGCTCTAGGAACAGTACCAAGCAAACATCCACTCAATTTAGGTATGGGTGGTATGCACGGAACTTATGCAGCAAATATGGCTTTATCAACTTGTGATTACTTGATAAATATTGGCTCACGATTTGCAGACCGTTTAGCTACTTCGCCAAATAGTTTTGCCCCAAATGCGAAGATTGCCCATATTGATATTGATCCGGCAGAAATTGGTAAAGTCATTCGTACCGATATTCCTGTAGTAGCCGATGCCAAAGATGCACTAGAAAAAATGCTCGCACTTGATACCAAACCAGGCAATTACAGTGAATGGATTGCAGAATGCCAAGAAAGAGAAACGAAACATCCATTATATTATGATGAGACAGATGAAGAAATTAAGCCCCAACGAGTGGTTGAAATCGTGGGTGAGATTACTGATTCTAAGGCTTATGTTGTTACCGATGTTGGGCAGCATCAAATGTGGGTATCCCAATTTTATCCATTTAGTTTCCCTAGACAAATGATTACTTCTGGTGGCTTGGGAACGATGGGGTATGGTATTCCTGCAGGGATTGGGGTGAAATTTGCTCATCCAGAAAGCCAAGTCGTCGTATTTGTAGGCGATGGTGGTTTCCAAATGACCAACCAAGAATTTGCTATTTTGAATGAACACAACTTAGATATCAAATTTGTTTTAATGAATAATCATGTGCTGGGCATGGTGCATCAATGGCAAGAAAAATTCCACGGCTCACGTTTTTCATCCTCTGAATTTAAGACGCAGCCAGATTTTATGAAGCTTGCTGAGGCCTATCATGTCAAAGGCGTACGTTTAAGTAATCCAAAAACGATTGAAGAAGACTTAAAAGCTGCCTTTGCCATAGAAGGACCAGTCTTAATTGAAGTTGAAATTCCAGCTCAAGAACATGTATTACCAATGGTTGCCGCTGGAGCACCGAACCATAAGATGATTGGGGTGAAGTAAATGAGAAGAACCGTTACAGCAGTTGTATATAATCAAGCGGGGGTTTTAAGTCGCATTACCAGTACCTTAAATCGTCGCCAAGTCAATATTGAAAGTATTTCTGTTGGTACCGTGGAACGCAAAGACATTTCACGTATGACAATCTCTTTTAATGTCGAATCAGAAGCTGATGCCGAACAAGTCATCAAGCAGTTAAATAAACAAATAGAAGTGCTAAAAGTGACTGATTTAACACATACGCCACATGTGGAAAGAGAATTGGCCTTAATTAAAGTCAATGCACCAGCAAATACAAGATTAGAAATTCAAGCAATGGTTTCTCCTTTTAGAGCAGATATCGTGGATGTTGCTGCTTCAACTATTACGATTCAAGTAGTCGGGCATCCTGATAAAGTGGAAGCTTGTATTGAAATATTAAAACCTTATGGCATTAAGCGGATGGCAAGAACAGGAGTCACAAGTTTAATTCGTGGTTAGAAGCAATTTTGCTTTTAATATAAAAAGAAAAAGGAATATTATTGGAGGTATTCAAATGGTTAAAGTTTATTATGATGATTCAGTAGAAAAAAATGCATTGGAAGGAAAAACAATCGCGGTTGTAGGTTATGGTTCACAAGGTCATGCCCATGCACAAAACTTACGAGATAATGGGAATAAAGTCGTTATCGGTGTACGTGAAGGAAAATCAGCACAAAAAGCTCGCGAAGATGGTTTTGAAGTTTTTCCAGTATCAGAAGCAACGAAAAAAGCGGATGTAATCATGATCTTAGCACCAGATGAAATCCAAGGAGCCCTTTATGAAAATGAAATCGCGCCAAACTTAGAAGCGGGTAATGCCCTAGCTTTTGCACATGGCTTTAATATTCATTTTGATGTTGTTCACCCACCAAAAGATGTGGATGTCTTCTTAGTTGCCCCTAAAGGACCAGGTCATCTTGTTCGCCGGACTTTTGTGGATGGATTTGCTGTTCCTTCATTATTTGCGGTCCAACAAGATGCTACCGGCAATGCTCGTGATATTGCCTTATCTTATGCGAAAGGAATTGGATCAACACGTGTTGGTGTATTAGAAACGACCTTTAAAGAAGAAACAGAAACCGACCTATTTGGTGAACAAGCTGTTTTATGTGGTGGTTTAACAAGCATGATTGAAGCTGGTTTTGAAACCTTAGTAGAAGCAGGTTATCAACCAGAATTAGCTTACTTTGAAGTTTGTCATGAAATGAAATTGATTGTAGACCTTATCTATGAAGGTGGCTTTGATAAAATGCGTCAATCTATTTCAAATACAGCAGAATATGGTGACTATGTATCAGGGCCACGCGTCATTACAGAACAAACAAAAGCTAATATGAAAGCTGTTTTAGCAGATATTCAAAATGGTTCATTTGCCAAAGGATTTGTTGAAGATAATAAAGCTGGTTTCCCTAAATTTAAAGAAATGCGTGCAAAAAATGCAGGCCATCCAATCGAAGAAGTGGGTGCTAAACTACGTGAGATGATGCCATTTGTGCAAAATCCAAACGACTAGAAAGTAGGAAGTGAGAGAATTTGACGCTAATAACCAAAGAATCGGTAGAACAAGCCTACGAGGTACTAAAAGATGCGGTTAGTCATACCCCGTTGCAACATGATCGCTACCTTTCAGAAAAATATCAGGCAAATATCTATTTAAAAAGAGAAGACTTACAAAAAGTTCGTTCTTTTAAACTTAGAGGTGCCTATTATGCGATTAAGAATCGTCCGTCAGCTGAATTAGCAAATGGCGTTGTTTGTGCGAGTGCGGGTAACCATGCACAAGGCGTGGCTTATACTTGTAACGAAATCAAAGTTCAAGCAGTCATTTTTATGCCAACAACAACACCCGCTCAAAAAATTTCCCAAGTCTCCTTTTTCGGTGGCGACTATGTTGAAATCAAGCTAGTGGGGGATACTTTTGATGCCTCTGCCCAAGCTGCAAAAGATTATGCAAAAGAAAATCAAATGGCCTTTATTGATCCTTTTGATGATGTAGATATCATTGCTGGACAAGGAACCTTGGCTTTAGAAATGATGAATGATTTGGCTGGTAAAAATTTAACAGCTGATTATGTATTAGCAGCTATTGGTGGTGGCGGCTTAATTAGTGGCGTGAGTACTTATGTAAAATCAGTCAGCCCGGATACAAAAGTCATTGGTGTTGAGCCAACGGGAGCGCCTAGTATGCAAGCGGCTTTTGCGACAGGACATCCAGTTAGATTGCCACGTATCGATAAATTCGTTGATGGGGCAGCTGTTCAAGAAGTTGGCCAACATACCTTTGAAATTGCTAAACTTTTTGTAGATCGCCTAATAAGTGTGGATGAGGGTTTGGTTTGTTCCACTATTTTAGATCTTTATAGTAAACAAGCTATCGTAGCAGAACCAGCCGGTGCATTGAGTGTAGCTGCTTTGGAATTGTTGAAAGAAGAAATCAAAGGAAAAACGGTCATTTGTGTCATCAGTGGTGGCAATAATGATATTAATCGTATGGCTGAGATTGAAGAACGCTCTTTGATATACCAAGGATTAATCAATTATTTTGTAGTAAACTTCCCACAACGTCCAGGTGCTTTGAAAGAGTTTGTTACCGAAGTTTTAGGTCCAAATGATGATATTACTTTGTTTGAGTACACGAAAAAGGTCAATCGCGGAACAGGACCGGTTGTCTTAGGCGTTTTATCCAAACAAAAAGAAGATGTTCCCGGTTTATTGGTTAGAATCGAACAATTTGATTCAAACTTCTTAAAATTAAGTGAGCATCCAACTTTGCACACCTTGTTAGTATAATGATAATGCATAAACCAAGAGAAGAATCGATTCTCTTGGTTTATGCATTTTTTTACGATAATCTAAAAATAATAAATAAGAGCATTGCTAGTCAAATTGTGGTAAAATAAAGCTAGACTAGATTAAAGGAGATATACGATGTCTTTTAGTGAAAAAATGTTACAGTCGTTGTCTGATGGTGATTTAGACGGCGCTGATTTATTATTACAACAAGCTTTAACTCATGATGAATTACCTGTATTAATTGAGTTGGGTGAAGTATTAATTGAAAAAGGATTCTTGATTGAGGCTAAGGAAGTCTTTTTAGATTTAGTGGAGCATCAAATTCCTGAAAAAGATTTGGTATTAACCTATTTGGCTGAAATTGCAATTGAAGAAGATGATTACGAAACTGCCTTTGAATACTTAGACCAAATCAAAGAGACGAGCGAATATTATCCACGCGCACTCTTTATGATGGCTGATGCTTATCAAGCGATTGGTTTTATCGAAGTGAGTCTAGCCAAATTGCAAGAGTTGCTCGCTTTATTACCCGAGGATGAAACTGTTCAATTTGCCTATGCAGAAATTGCTTTGTTAGCCAATAAATTGACGCTAGCGCAAAATATGTATGAACTTTTATTAGAGGCTGGCTATACGGAATTTTCTAATGTTTCAATTTTAGAACGTTTAGCGACCACACTTGCGCATCAAGGTAAGTTTGAAGAGGCTTTAGACTACTATAAAGAAGCTTATCGTCACAAGAAGAATGATCAAATCCTATTAAACTTAGCTCGTTTGAATCAACAAATGCATGAAATGGATGAAGCGATTGTCTATTATGAAGAATTGATCAAAGAAAATCCGAATATTAAAGAGGCTTATCTAGAGTTAGCGGATATCTATGTTCATGAACAACAGCCAGTAAAAGCAGCGCAGTTATTGGAACAAGCGATTAAAGAGAATCCGTATTATGTGCATTTTTACTTACATTTGGCTGAAGTACTAGAAGAGTTGGAAGACTATCAAAAAGCCAACCTTTATCTGAATCAAGCGCTCTTATTAGATGAAGAGGAAGATAGTGTGCTGACTGCTCTAGCTAAAAATGCCTTCTATCAAGGAGAATATGATCAAACATTGCACTATTTTGAACGAATCGAAAATGCCTATCAAGGTGAATTACTTTGGATGGTTGCTCGTATCTATAACGAAGAGGAAGAATTTGAAAAGGCCGCACATTACTATGAAATGGCTTTAGAAGAAATGCAAGAAGTCCCTGAATTTATCCGCGACTATTGTTACTTTTTACGCGATGAAGGTCGCTTGAAAGAGGCTTTGGGATTGATTGAGAGTCATTTAGCCAAAGAAATACATGATGAATCTTTACATCAACTCTATGATGAATTAAAACAAAGTGATTGGGATTACTAATAAAGAAGGTGAAGCAAATGACAATCACATTGGCACAAAAGAAGAATTTTCTGGCTTGGTTTGTAACGAGTCAATCATTTACACGACGAGAAGTTTCATGGTTAGTCAACTATTTAATTAGTCACGAAGCCATTTTAGAAAACGTCCACTTTGTTGAAAAAGCAGAAGTTACACCAAGAGGATTAGTCATTCAAACGGCTGATTTTTCTGATACTCCCATTCTTTTATATAAAGAAAAGATTGAATTTGCAGATGTGGATCAGATTTTCCATGAGATTCGTTTCCATTGGCAAGAAGATTTGTATTTAGAATGTCGGTTTAAAGATGCCTGGCAAGAAGCCATTTATCTGGGTGTTTTGGAAGATAATCCCTATGCTAGTTGGAACGAAACCTTAGACTCACAATTTGATCGCCAAGTAGAGGACTACTTCGATGAATTAGCAAGGGAAAGTCAGAAGAAGGAGTTATTGTTACGAATCAATCAGGCATTGGAAGAAAATGATCAAGCAACTTTTGCTCAATTATCTTCTGAATTAAAAGCATTAAGCTAACAAATAGGCCACAGTTCATTTGTTTTGAGCTGTGGCCGTTTTTTTATTTATTTTTCTTTAGCACGGTTTTTTTCGGTCTGAGATAAGTAAATCCTTCACCAATCACTTCATGAACATTGATAATAGAAATAAAGGCTTTTTCATCAACTTCATGAATCATTCGTTTAATGGCAGGTAATTCTCTAACGCCGACTACCATATAAATGATATCTTTTTGGACTTTCGAGTAAGCTCCTTCACCCTTAATATAAGTAATTCCACGCATTACGTTAGCCATCAAATATTCAGTGATTTCATTGCTTTTATCTGAAATGACTAAAATTCCTTTTTCAGAATAACCACCATTGATGACTGCTTCAACGACACGGGAGAAGACAAAACTAAAAATCAAAGTATAAATCATTCGGTGTAAATCAACATAAGTCAAGGAAGCAACTAAGACCACCACATCAAATCCAAAAAGCCCACGTCCTAAGGGAATCCCAAAGTTTTTATCTAAAATTCTTGCAATGATATCACTACCACCAGTGGTTCCACCCACGCGATAGATAATCCCGCTACCAAAACCCATCACAATTCCAGCAACGAGTGCGACAATTAATAAGTCATGATCTAAATCAATCACAATTGGAATTTTTTGCCAGACATCTAACCAGAAAGAAACACCAAAAATACCAAAAATTGTATAAATTAATGTTTGACGTCCTAGAATCTTGCCACCTAATAAGACAATAGGAACATTTAATAACAAGTTCGTGATAGCAGGATTATAATTAAATAAAGCTTTTAAAATCAAGGTAATCCCTGCGATACCACCTTCAGCTAATTTATTAGGAATGTTAAAAAAAACAAGGCCAAAACTAAAAATGGCTGTTCCTAAAATAATGACAAAGATATCAAAAAACACTTTCCAAGATAAATTCTTTTGCATTTGAATACCTCCCCTAAAATTTACTCAACGATATTAATGTAGCAGAAACCAGCTTGAAATACAATAAATGTGCTGAAAAATAAGTAAATCTCTCATTTTTTAAGTTTTGATTGTTGCTAGTCAAAATGTAAACTTATGTTATAATGGTTAGGGATTTACTGAAAAACGTATGAAATGAGTAGAAAGGAAGTAGCAATGCGAATAAATAACTTACCTCAAGAGTTTAAGAATGCATTACCAGTCATTGATAAACTGAATCAAGCAGGCTATGAGGCTTATTTTGTTGGCGGCGGTGTCCGTGATTGCATCTTAAATTTGCCGATTCATGATGTTGATATTGCCACTAGTGCTTTTCCGGCTGAAATCAAAGAGGTCTTTGAAAAAACAATTGATGTTGGCATTGAGCATGGAACGGTTTTAGTTTTGTATCAAGATGAAAGCTATGAGATCACCACTTTTCGTACAGAATCGACCTATCAAGATTATCGTAGACCAGATCATGTGGATTTTGTTCGTAGTTTAGAAGAAGATTTAAAACGACGTGATTTTACGATTAATGCTTTAGCCCTAAATGCCCAAGGTCAGATTGTTGATTTGTTTAATGGTTTGGAAGATTTACAAAATAAAAGATTAAAAGCAGTGGGGATTGCCGCCGAACGCTTTCAAGAAGATGCGTTGCGGATGATGCGTGGCTTACGATTTGTTTCGCAATTAGGTTTTGATTTAGAAGAAAAGACGCAAGCAGCCATTACCACGCACGCACCATTATTAAGTAAAATTTCAGTTGAACGAATTTGTATTGAGTTTGAAAAATTATTATTAGGCCACAATGCGCAACAAGCTTTTCAATTGTTCATTACAACTGATTGCTTTAAATATTGTCCACAACTGGCAGATAAACAGCATTTTTTATTACAAATGAGTGAAATTTTGCGTTTTTCTATTCAGGATTTATCGGTGGCTTGGTGTTTATTAATCGATCAATTAGGAATTGCTATAAAACATCAAAAAGCGTTTTTAAAAGAATGGAAGCTATCCAATCAGAGAATACATGAAGTGCTGCTTTTACGTGAGGCGTTAGAAATTATTAAACAACGACCATTGGATGTCTTGGATTATTATCAATTGAATGAAACTTGTTTGACGCAACTTTTCTATATTGCTCCGTTTTATGATTTAGCCTTATCAAAAGAAAGTTTGCTGAATCAATATCGATTACTTGTCATTCATTCGCTCAAAGATTTAGCAATTAATGGGAATGATTTAATGCAAGCTTTGAACCGCCGTGGTGGCTTATGGTTAAAAGAAACCCTTGCACAATGTGAGCGAGCCGTCTTATTAAAAGAAGTGGCTAATGAACGCGAGGCATTGTTAAATTATGCCCAAGAATTTGTGAATTTTCGTAATAAGGCTGCTGACTAAGAATTTTCTTATATTTTGCTTTGTTATCTATCAATGATTACAAAAAGATAAAAATACTGAATTATCACATTTGTAATCTTTATTTATTTTAAATAAAGATTATTTTCTAAAAATAGTTCTTTGTGAAGATTGCACGTTGTTTACGTTTTCTAAAACCTATGCTAAACTAATAATGTAAGAACTTTCAGATAGCGCTTTTTTTGTGCTGTCTTTTAATTGAAGGAGTGACCTTTTTATGGCAAGAGAAATGAAAGCACTAAAATTTTTATTTAGAAATGGTGAAACATGGACGATTGAACGCCGTCATATTGGCGATTTGTGGATTAAACAGATCACTACAAGCTATGGTCGTATCAATGGTAGCGAATTTGTAGAAATCCATCCATGTGCTGGTTTCAAGATTGAAATTTATCCTGAAGCTGATAATGTGGCAACAACTGATATCAACTTAGGTGGTCTTGAACTTGGTATGTTTGATCGTGCGTTAAAATATCAAGATATTGAAAGAATGGAAATTATCTATCGTGCCGGTACCCCAGATATTGTTTACTTCCCATATGAAGACAAAGATGGTGATGGCTTAGATAACGTACATCAATCAACCAAAGTAAGTGAAAAGAATGGTTGTCTATACATTGTCATCGATCCAACTAAAAATGTTGATGATGTGTATGGTGCAAATTTCTAAAATGATTTAAAAAGAGGAGGCGCGTACTCCTCTTTTTTGTGCGAACAAGGATTCTTTGACTAGACAATTCAATAAAAAATTGGTTAAATGGAATCGTTACTTCTTTTAGAAAGGATGAAGCATTTGAAGAAAAAACACAGTCTAGGTGCATCGATTCTTCTAATAATTATTGTAGGAATATGGTATGTCTTTTTTGACCAGCCAAGTCAGACCACATCAAATAATCATCAAGTGGAAGTTTCGCAAACGACCAAAGTCCAAAATATTGATAATACGGATCAAATTCCTATCTTTAGTGGGGAAATGGTACTGCAAGTTAATCACAATCAGCCGACTTTTAGCAAAGAAGACTTGTCCTTAAAAAATGGGAGTTGGCAAACTTTTAGTGATTTGGATCGGTTAAATCGTGTCGGTGTGGCCAATGCGATGTTAGGAAAAGATTTACTGCCACATGAAAAACGTGGTGACATCTCAAAAGTGTATCCAACAGGTTGGAAGCAAAAGAAAATGAGTAATGGTGAGTTCCTTTATAATCGCTCCCATTTAATCGCCCATCAATTAACGGGTGAAGATGCCAACTGGAAGAATTTATTCACTGGCACAGAGTTAATGAATCAAGAGTATATGACGATTTATGAACAGCAGGTAGCTAGCTATGTGAAGAATACTGGCAATCATGTTCGCTATCAAGTGAAGCCTATTTTTGTTGGCGATGAACTTGTTTGTCGAGGCGTAGAGATGCAAGCTAAAAGTATTGAAACGGACGAAATAAGTTATCATGTCTTTATCTATAATGCTGAAAAAGGCTATGAAATTAATTATTTAACCGGTGTGGCTAAGAAAGCATCTTAAAATTTCGAGCGTCAAGTAAAATTACTTAACATTTTTTTAGAAAAAGACTAGCAATCTTTCTTTAAACATGGTATGATAATTCAGTCTGAGAGATTTCTTAGAGTATTCAAGTACGAGGAGGGAATAATATGCGCGTAAACATTACTTTAGAATGTACTTCATGTAAAGAACGTAACTACTTAACAAGCAAAAATAAACGTAACAATCCAGATCGTTTAGAAAAGCAAAAATATTGCCCACGTGAAAGAAAAGTTACTTTACACCGTGAAACAAAATAATTGAAGTGAGCTGGGATGGGTTAAACCATTCTAGCTTTTTTTCTTTTTTAAATGTATGATAAGCTCAAAAGGTTGGTGAACAAATGGAAAAGAAAGCCTTAAGACAACAAATATTGCAGCGTTTAAGTCAATTAAGAGATTGCACGACTGAAAAAAAGCAACGTCAAGCAGCTATTTATCAAAAACTATTTGCTCATCCTAAATGGCAAGCAGCTACTTGTATTGGCATGATTCGCTCAACGGATTTAGAATTAGATACCAAACCTATCATGCAACAAGCTTTTCTAGAAGGAAAAAAGGTAGTCGTACCCAAAAGTTTGGCAAACCACCAAATGATTTTTTATCAAGTAACTGAAAAAACAGACTACTATTTGACAAAATTTGGGGTAGAAGAACCGCATAGTAGTCATGAAGTTACAGCTGAACAAATTGATTTATTAATTGTACCGGGAGTAGTCTTTCGTAAAGATGGTTATCGCATTGGCTATGGTGGGGGCTATTTTGATTGTTACTTAGCAAATTACCATCATGACACATTGAGCTTAGTATTTAAAGAGCAGCTTAATGAAAATTGGCAAGCTGATGATTATGATGTACCAGTTAGTGAACTCATTATTGGTTGAGAGGTGAAGAAATGTTAGAAAAATATAGAAACGGTCCTTTTATTACTTATACCTTATTTACGATTCAAGTGTTCGTGTTTTTATTGGAGTACCTTTTACCAGTGAAGCAATTAGGTAGCATGTATGGCCCATTTATTGCATACTTACATGAATATTGGCGTTTTGTTACCCCGATTTTTATTCACTATGGCTTGATGCATATCGTCTTTAATTCAGTTGTTTTATATTATATGGGACAACAGCTTGAAGCTATTTATGGCCATTGGCGTTTCCTAACCATTTATCTATTGAGTGGTATTTTGGGCAATATGACTAGTTTTGCCTTTAATCAGGTAAATGTCTCATCTGCTGGGGCTTCTACTGCTTTGTTCGGTATGTTTGGGGCTTTTGTGGCGATGGGTTTGCACTTTAAGCACTATCCTGGCTTTAAAGAATTAACGCAACAATATTTAATTTTAATTGGAATCAATCTTGCATTTGGCTTATTAGGAAATGGCATTGATATTTTTGGACACATTGGCGGGGTGCTTGGAGGCTTCGTTTTAGGGCAAACGATTGCGGTACCTTATCAAAAAGACAGCTATCGAAAATCTATGCAAGTATTATTTGGCTTAATTTTTGTCTTTTTATGCATTTTTTGCTTATTATATGGTTTCAAAAAATATCAATTGCTAGTATAATGGAAAGGTAGTGTGTCAGGTGAAAACATTGTATGATGTGCAACAGTTGCTTAAACAGTTTGGCATTTATGTCTATGTAGGTAAGCGGATTTATGATATCGAGTTAATGAGCATGGAAGTGAAACAGTTATTTGACAGCCATCTGATTGACAAGGAAACCTATCTGACTGCATGGGCGATATTAAAACGCGAACACACACTTGAGGAAAGTAGAGGAGATGAGTTTAAATGGCTAAAAAAATAATCGGGATTGACCTAGGTGGTACCACGGTTAAATTTGCAATTTTAACATTAACAGGAGAAATCCAACAAAAATGGAGTATCCCAACGAATATTTTGGACGAAGGTAGCCATATCGTACCAGATATTATTGAATCAATTAATCATCATTTATCATTATATGCCTTAAAACCAAGTGACTTTGTTGGTATCGGTATGGGAACCCCAGGAAGTGTTGATCGCGAAGCTGGTACGGTTATTGGTGCTTACAACTTAAACTGGAAAACATTGCAACCTGTTCGTGAACAAATCGAAAAAGGAACGGGCATTAAGTTTACTTTAGATAATGATGCCAATGTTGCGGCTTTAGGTGAACGTTGGCAAGGTGCCGGTGATAATAATCCAGATGTTGTGTTTGTAACACTAGGAACAGGTGTTGGCGGCGGTGTGATCATGGATGGCAATCTATTACACGGTAAAGCTGGTTGTGCTGGCGAAATCGGCCACGTAACAGTTGATCCACACGGCTTTGAATGTACTTGCGGTAAGAAAGGTTGTCTAGAAACTGTTTCATCTGCTACAGGGGTTGTTCGTGTTGCACGTAAATTAGCTGAAGAATATGCTGGTGATTCAGAATTAAAACGTCGCTTGGATGATGGCCAAGATATCACAAGTAAAGATGTCTTTGAATTAGCCAATGATAATGATCCACTAGCTTTAAAAGTAGTTGACCAAGTTTGCTACTATCTAGGTTTAGCTTTAGGTAATATCGGCAATACGCTAAATCCAGCAAGCATTGTGATTGGTGGCGGTGTTTCAGCAGCTGGTGAATTTTTACGTAGTCGTGTTGAAAAATACTTCCGTGAGTTTACTTTCCCGCAAGTACGTCAAAGTACAGAAATTAAATTAGCGCAATTAGGTAATGATGCAGGTGTAATTGGTGCTGCATCTTTAGCCTTACAATTTATTGAAAGTGTGAAAGAGGTCTAATCAATGACAACAGTTTTATTTTGGGTAAATATCCTATTACTTGCTATCTTAATAGCGTTGATTTTGAATTGGGCGTACTATAAATATATGGCACGTCGATTCGCAACAATATTAGAAGAAGATGAATTTAAAGAAGGGATGCGTAAAGCACAAATTATTGATGTTCGCGAAAAAAATGAATTTGATAGTGGACATATTTTAGGAGCGCGTAGTATTCCTTATCCAATGTTGATGCAATCTTTAGCAAGCATTCGTAAAGACCAACCTGTATATCTTTATGATACCCGTACAGCTTTAAGTACCCGGGCTGCTAAAAAATTACGCAAAAATGGTTACAACAATATCTTTATTTTAAAAGATGGCTTTGAAGGCTGGACAGGCAAAACTAAAGGAAAGAAATATGAATAAAAAAGACGGTTTGTCGAAAATGACAAACCGTCTTTTTTTAGAGAGTATCGATTGCCTCACAACCTTATCTTGCAAAGCTTTTTCGGTGTGCGCGACGTCGTTTTTCTTCTAATTCTTTTTCTTTTTCTTCCATTGGTTCAATATAAACTTTTTTCACCAATTTAGCCGTACCTAACGCAGCTAAAACAGTTGCCGCAGTACCTGTTAAAAATCCACTAAAAAATTTTTTCATTGCAATCACCTCATTTATTTCTTGCCTCTATTATAACAAAAGATAATATATAACTCCATTTATATCTCATGAATTTAACAAAAAAGGAAGCTTTTAATTTTTTTCAACTGAATCTATTGAAAACATTTAGTAAATAAACTATAATAAATTTACTAAAACTTTTACAAGTGAGGCGTTCATAATGGAAAATGAATTAAAAGCAATCTTTACTGAACAATTTGGCGTTGCACCAACTGGAAGTTACTTTGCACCAGGTCGGATTAATTTGATTGGTGAGCATACCGATTATAATGGGGGACATGTCTTCCCAGCTTCAATTACAATTGGTACATACGGTCAAGCGCGAAAACGAGAAGATCAAAAAATTCGATTATATTCTGCTAACTTCCCAGAAAAAGGGATTATTGAATTTGAATTAGAAGATTTAAGCTATCAAAAAGTGCATGATTGGGCCAATTATCCTAAAGGGGTGGTGAAGTTCTTAATCGAAGCTGGTGGTAAAATTGATTCAGGTTTTGAAATAGCCTATAACGGAAATATTCCAAACGGTGCCGGTCTTTCTTCATCTGCATCGATTGAGCTATTAACCGGGGTTATTTTACGTGATTTATTTGACTTACCATTTGAAATGTTAGATTTAGTAAAAATTGGTAAAAAAGTTGAAAATAAATTTATCGGTGTGAATTCAGGTATTATGGATCAGTTCGCTATTGGTATGGGCAAAAAAGATCATGCCTTATTACTAGATACCAATACTTTAGAATATGAAGTGATTCCAGCAGCGTTCGGTGAATATGTAGTAGCGATTATGAATACGAATAAACGTCGAGAATTAGCAGACTCTAAGTACAATGAACGTCGCGCTGAATGTGAAGAAGCTTTATCTCGTCTACAAAAGAAATTAGATATTCAATCATTAGGTGACTTAGACGAAGCAACCTTTAATGCCAATACAGATTTAATTGGTGATGCAACCTTAATCAAACGTGCGAAACATGCAGTAACTGAAAATCAACGCACATTGAAAGCAAAAGAAGCTTTACAGACTGGCGATTTAGTAAACTTTGGGTTATTATTAAATCAATCACATGAATCTTTGCAATATGATTATGAAGTAACTGGGGTTGAATTAGATACTTTAGTCGCTGCGGCTCAAGCAAATCCTAATGTTTTAGGCGCGCGTATGACAGGTGCTGGTTTCGGTGGTTGTGCGATTGCCTTGGTGAAACAAAGTGCGTTTGAATCCTTTACAGAAGAAGTCAAAGCAAAATATTGTGAAGTCATTGGTTATGATACCGATATTTATTTAGCAAAGATTGATGATGGTGCACGTAAGTTAAGTAAATAAGTTAAGGGTGAAAAAATCATGTCAATTTTAGTTTTAGGTGGAGCTGGCTATATCGGCTCACATGCAGTGGATCAATTAATTAATAAGGGTTATCAAGTGGTGGTTGTTGATAATTTATTAACCGGTCACCGTCAAGCTGTACACAAAGATGCTACCTTTTATGAAGGCGATATCCGTGATAAAGCATTTTTAAGTCAAGTGTTTGAAAAAGAGAGCATCGATGCAGTTGTTCACTTTGCAGCTAGTTCTTTAGTTGGTGAATCCGTCGAAAATCCATTGAAATACTTTAATAATAATGTTTACGGGATGCAAATCTTACTTGAAGTGATGGAAGAGCATGATGTGAAGAAAATCGTCTTTTCTTCAACTGCAGCCACATACGGTGAGCCTAAAGAAAGTCCAATTACTGAAGAAACGCCAACCAATCCGAAAAATCCATATGGTGAAAGTAAACTAATGATGGAAAAAATGATGAAATGGGCTGATAACGCTTATGGTATGAAATATGTTGCTTTGCGATATTTTAATGTCGCGGGGGCTAAAAGTGATGCAAGTATTGGTGAAGATCATACGCCAGAAACACATTTGGTACCTATCATTTTACAAGTCGCTTTAGGTCAACGTGAAGAATTAAAAATCTTTGGTGATGATTATCCAACACCAGATGGTACTTGTATTCGTGATTATGTACAAGTAGAAGATTTAATTGCTGCCCATATTTTAGCGCTTGAATACCTAAATGCTGGCAAAGAGAGCAACTTCTTTAACCTCGGTAGCAATCAAGGCTATTCAGTAAAAGAAATGTTAGAAGCTGCACGCAAGGTAACAGGTAAAGAAATTCCTGCTACGATTGCCCCAAGAAGAGCGGGGGATCCAAGTACTTTAGTGGCTTCAAGTCAAAAAGCCAAAGAAATTTTAGGCTGGCAACCACAATACACAGATATCGAAAAAATTATTGAGACTGCGTGGAATTGGCATGTATCCCATCCACATGGTTACGACGAAAAAAATAAAAAAGTCAAGCGATAATCTATTTTAGGTTATCGCTTGACTAAATAGAAGGTGAAAAGATGTCAATTAGTCAAGTGATTACTGATTTTACAACAATTGCCATTCAAGCAGGTGGCTGGATGGAAATGGATAGAATTTATGTACAAAACCGATTATTGCATTTAATCGGTGAAGACGCGTTAGAAAATACCCAAGTGCGCCCGGTTACACAATCTTCTTTGGAGTTATTGGATCAACTATTAGAACAAGCTTTAACAAATCAGGTCATTGAAAATAGCCAAAGCGAAAAAGAACAGTTAACGGCACAGATAATGGACTTTTTAACGCCTTCGCCATCTGTTGTGAACGCCTTTTTTGCACAACATTATTCTAAGTCACCAGAAGCGGCAACGGATTATTTTTATCAATTATCTAAGCAAAACGATTATATTAAAACGCGTGATATTGCTAAAAATATTGTTTACACCGCACCAACAGAATACGGAGATTTGGAGATTACGATTAATTTATCCAAGCCAGAAAAAGATCCTAAAGACATTGAGAAGGCGCGAGAAGTTCAGTCTGTAAGCTATCCAAAATGTATGCTTTGTATGGAAAACGAGGGATATCAAGGTCGCAGTAATTTTCCTGCTAGATGTAATCACCGCATTATCCGTATGAATTTAGATGGTCAAAGTTGGGGCTTCCAATACTCGCCATATGCTTATTATAATGAACATTGCATCATCCTTTCTGAAGAACATCGCCCAATGCAAATTAATGAGGCAACGTTTGAAAGATTATTACGTATCGTTGAAGTATTGCCGCATTATTTTGTCGGTTCGAATGCGGATTTACCAATTGTGGGTGGTTCGATTTTAACGCATGACCATTATCAAGGAGGCCGCCATGATTTTCCAATGGCCAAAGCACCAATTGAAAAAGTAATCAAACTAGAGAAATTTCCACAAATCAAAGCTGGTATCGTGAAATGGCCAATGTCAGTGATTCGTTTGCAAGGTTTGGAAAAAGAACCTCTCGTGCAAGCTGCGAATGAAATATTAGGCAAATGGCGTGAATATAGTGATGAAAGTGTGCAAGTGATAGCAGTTACGCCAGATGGTACGCCACACCATACCATTACACCGATAGCTAGAAAACGAGAAGGCTTGTTTGAATTGGATTTAGTATTGCGCGATAATAACGTCTCTGAAGAACATCCAGACGGTATTTTCCATCCACACAAAGAAGTTCATCATATTAAAAAAGAAAATATTGGCTTAATTGAAGTGATGGGCTTGGCAGTTTTACCACCACGACTAAAAACAGAATTAGTCGAAGTTGAAAAATATGTGTTAAATCAAGCAAATGAGATAGCTGATTATCATCGTCCTTGGGCAGATGAAATGAAGAAGAAATATCCATTCACAAAAGATAATGTGACGAAAATCATCCGCCAAGAAGTCGGACAAATTTTTTCACAAGTTTTAGCAGATGCTGGTGTGTTTAAACGCGATGAACAAGGTCAAGCAGCCTTCATGCGTTTCATTCAAACCCTTTAGGAGGAGAAGTTTATGGCAACAATCAAGGATATTGCAAGTCTTGCCCAAGTCTCACCAGCCACGGTGTCTAGAGTACTTAATTATGATATGGAGCTTTCGGTGAGCCAAGAAACCCGTCAAAAAATCTTTGAGGTTGCCGAACAGCTCAACTATACCAAACATAAAAATAAGAAAAAAGAAGTGATGACCTTTCGCTTAGTGCAATGGTATGACAGCGAAGAAGAGTTGGCAGATTTATATTATTTAGCGATTCGATTAGGTATTGAGAAAAAAGCTGAAGAACTAAATATCGGTTTGTTAAAAGAATCTTTACACCATTTATCAGAGCAAACCACAGATGGCATTATCGCTTTAGGTAAATTTGAAGCACAAGAAATAAAACTACTTGCGCAAACCAATGAACCGATTTTATTTGTCGATTCAGATGAACTGATATCGGGATATAATTCTTTAGTCATCGATTTTGAACAAAGTGTGGCCCAAGTGGTGGATTATATCGTGAAATCTGGTTATGAAAATATTGGTATGCTTAGCGGAGTAGAATATACGAAATCCAATCACCATCAAGTAGCGGACAAACGTTACCAATATTTTAAAGCGAATTTAGAACGTTTAAAACTCTCACGTGAGGAAAATTATTTGTTTGCACCTTTCACAGTAGATGGGGGCAAACAAGTGATGCGAAAATTTTTAGCCAAACAGCCCAAAACGTTACCAGATGTGTTTTTTGCTGCTAGTGATGCCTTGGCAATTGGTGCGATGCAAGCAATTCAAGAACACGGATTAAGAGTGCCGGAAGATATTGCTGTGATAGGATTTAATGATATTTCAGTGGCTAAATATGTCAGTCCAAGCTTAAGTACCATCCAAGTGCCTACTGAATGGATGGGGGAATTAGCTCTGGATACGATGGTTCAGTTAGCCAAAGAAGAGGCCCCGTTTCCTCGAAAGATTACCATTGCGACAAAATTAATTTTACGAGACTCAACAAAATAAGAAATGAACACGTACTTTTCATCAAGTGCGTGTTTTTTACTTGGATTGTAAAAACTAGTTCTTAGGTTTGATGACTAATGTTTGTGATATGTGGTACAATTACCCTATATTGACAAGGAGTGATGAAAAATGATTGAAGTAATCCATGCAGACAAGTTTTATGACCAAAAACAAGCGCTTAAAAATGTGAACCTTACAATTAAAAATGGTACGGTATTTGGTTTGTTGGGACATAATGGTGCGGGGAAATCCACACTAATTAAGAGTTTAGTCAGTGCCCATGATTTAACGAATGGCAAAATTAAGGTAGATGGCCAAGAATTAACGACACATCGCCAAGAAATTAAGCAAAAAATTGGCTATGTACCTGATAGTCCTGACCTCTTTTTACAATTAACAGCAATGGAATATTGGCGGTTAATGATTGATATTTATCGAATCAATTACCAAGATGTAGCAGCAAAAATGCAAGAATATATTCAATTGTTTTCGATGGATGCCGACCAAAATACTTTAATTTCTAGTATGTCTCACGGGATGCGCCAAAAGGTCATATTAATTGGTGCCTTGACATTAGATCCTGATATCTGGATATTAGACGAACCATTGACAGGATTAGATCCTCAGTCAGCATTCGAATTAAAAGAATTGATTAAAAAACATGTAGCAAATGGTAATACAGTTATTTTTTCAACACATATCTTATCCATCGCCCAAGAAGTCTGTGATGAATTGGCTATCCTGAAAAAAGGAGAAGTCATTTATTCCGGAACTGTGGAGGATTTATTAGCTAGTCAACCAGGAAGAACATTAGAAGAAATCTACTTATCGATGACTGGTGAAGAAAAAGTAGGTGAGGCACATGAATAAACAACAATTTGTTGCGTTACTCAAACTGGGATTAATCCAAAGTAATCCCCAAATCACAAATCGCTTACGAGATAAGGGAAAACATGGAGATGCTTTAGTAAAAAGTTTGCTGCTTCAAAATACAATATTGCCACTTTTTATTGTGATATTATATGGCGGTATTTTCATGGCACAAAATCTCTATCAATATCCCGGACAATTTAATGGTCTGTTTTTAGTTTTAGTGGGTATTTCCTTATCTCAAGGAATTTCGCTCATTTACAATACTTTCTTTGATAATAATGATTTTGACCATTATAAAACCTTGCCCATTCCATTAAATTTAGTGATATTGAGTAAGTCTTTTATTACTGTCTTTACGATAATCATCTATCTGTTCCCTTGTTTAGCTGCCTTTATAAACTACAGTCTACACTCAGGAACGAATCCTGTACTTGCTATCATTCTTTCCATCTTTTTATGGATCGTACTTATTGTTTTTATATTCTTGCTTTCATTATTACTGCTTTTTGGTTTGAGTTTGATTCCGAGATTAAAGCATCGCCTCAAACAAGTGGCTAAGGTTATGATGATTCTTACTTCGGTATTAGTAGTGATTGCTATCTTAATGAATAGTTACACAGCGCAAAATTTAGAAGCAGCGCCAGTTTTCTTTATCCGTCCATTGTTATTTGCACTATCGCAACCTTTTGCCATTTCAGGAGTGAGCAGTCTGCTTGGCCTTGTGATGGTGGTTGCATTGATGGTCATCCTTACACGCAGCAAAATCTATCCATATTGAGCCAAAATGAAGTCAATGTCGTAACCAAAGCGACGAAAAAAGCGGTTGGTCAAAAAGACAATGCCCATTCTATTCTTTGGCGTTATCAATGGCGATTAGTAGGAGAAAGCACTTTATTATTTCAAATTTTTAGTGCGACAATTTTATTACCATTATTTTTTGGCTTTAGTTTTATGCAGGTAATAGCAGAATTAAAAGCTGGCACTGAGTATTATGGCATCTTTTTATTGGTAGGTGTATTATTGGCTAGCTTAATTGTTACACCAAATAGTTTACCGGCCATCTTAGTTTCACTTGAACGGCAAAATTTTCACTTTTTGGCTACTACACCACAAGATATAAAAAAATATTTGCGCTTGAAATTCCAATTTATCTTAATCATTCAAGGAGCGCTAACACTTCTTATTCTACTTGGAATTGCATTGGTTGGTAAATTTACGTTATTTAGTGCAATCGTATTTGTTTTAGGCGGTGTTTTATATACGATTCCAGCAACAGCCAATTATTTACTAAAAGATTATCGTAAACCGTTCTTTGAGTGGAGTGATTATATCCAGTTAATTAATCGTGGTCGAAGTAATGCCAAGATGGTTTTAATTATGTTTGCTAAATGGATTGCAACAATTATCGCAGTGGTGGTTGCGGTTGTTTTAGTCGCGTTTTTTGGTGCTTTTTGGCCAAATATGATCTTGTCATTACTAGTCGTTGGAGGAATTCTTGCAATGTATATTTGGCAGATTCTAAAATGGCAAAAAATCTAATCAATTCAAACCGAACATCCAAACTGTATGCGAATTTGTATACAGCAGATGTTCGGTTCTTTTTTATGTGGATGAAAGATTGTTATATGTTTACTTTCTTGAATGATGTAAGAATTTGAAATCCTTTAATGAAAGTTAGTCATGGTCACAGTTTTCTGTTATAATAGAAAAGACATTGAAAAGGTAGGGAAAAAACATGAAAATTTTAGCGATGGATACTTCAAATGCAACCTTGGCAGTGGCTGTGCATGAAGATCAACAACTACTCGGTCAAATTCAGACCACAGTAAATAAAAATCACAGCACCTCATTAATGCCAGCAATTGATCAATTAATGCAAATGGTCAATGTAAAACCAACGGAGCTTGATCGAATTGTCGTGGCACAAGGTCCAGGTTCATATACCGGTCTGCGCATTGGGGTAACCACGGCCAAAACATTAGCGGATACTTTAAATATTGATTTGGTGGGCGTATCTAGTTTGAAAGTGCTTGCTGCAAATTGTGTCAATATTTCAGAAATTATTGTGCCTATTTTTGATGCTAGACGGAAAAATGTGTATGCACAAGCTTTTGTATGGCAAGAAAATAAACTAGTAGAAGTTATGCCAGCCGGACACTATCCAATTGTTGAAGTGTTAGCACAATTTAAAGATCAAGCCATTTATTTGGTCGGCAAAGATGTAGCAAAGTTCACTGATGAAATTACGCAGTATGCACCACAAGCGAAAGTGAACACAATCGAAAACTGGCAATATCCAAATGCAAGTATATTAGCACAATTAGGTTGCAATCAAACACCAGTAGCGGATGTAGCTAGCTTTTTACCAACGTATTTGAAGTTAGTAGAAGCTGAGGAGAAGTGGTTACAAACCCACGCACAAGAAAAGAGCGATCAGGAATATGTGGAAAAAATCTAAAAAATTCATCTTTTCATTGATTGCTCGCAGAAAACGTAAATATCACGCCAAACTCGTACGCTTTAATGCACTTGATTATTTGGTGCGCGAAATTTTCCCAACAGATATGAAAGCATTATTACGGATTGAACGTGTGGTGTATGAAGGCGATTTGCCATGGACGAGAAGTATTTTCTTGTCTGAGCTCTATTCGAAAAAGCCACACTTATATCTTGGCGTGTTTGATAAGCGTGAATTAGTCGCTTTTATCGGGATGCGCGTAGATATTTATGATGGACATGTGACTAATTTAGCGGTTTTACCACAATATCAAAAACAGGGGATTGCTTCTTTTTTATTAGGAGAAGTGGAGAAGTTTGCACGAAAAAATGTATGTATGCAAATGAGTTTAGAAGTTCGTGTAACCAACTTAGATGCTCAACGCTTATATCGCAAATTTGGATTCATTTCCAGACGACGCTTACCACGTTATTATGATAAAAATCATGAAGATGCCTTAGAAATGGTGAAAATGTTAGATGATTAGCAAAATTGATGAAAAAAATACAGTTAGCAAGATACAATTTTTAGAAGAACAAATCATTCAAATCTATCAAAAAATGAATCAAGCCTTTACACATGGGGCACCTTGGACGTTGGAACAGTTTATGGCCGATTTGAATAGTACAGTTACCAATTATTTGTTTTTAGAAGTACAAGCAAAAATGGTTGGCTTTGTTAGTTATCGTCAAATTCTAGATGAAATCGAAATTGATGAAGTATTGATTTTTAAAGAATACCAACATCAGGGCTTTGGCTATCAATTGATGCAAAAATTTCTACAAGAGGCTTTTGAAAAACAAGGGCAAACTATTTTTTTAGAAGTCCGTCAAAGTAATCTGCCAGCCATTGCGCTATATGAAAAATGTGGGTTTAAACAAATAGCGAAACGTAAAAATTATTATCAACATCCAGTAGAAGATGCTTGGATTTATCGATATCAAAGAGAGGATTAGTAACAACATGAAAGAATTAATCTTAGCTATTGAAAGTTCTTGTGACGAAACTTCTGTGGCTGTGGTTTCTAGTGAGGATGAAATATTAAGTAATGTGATTGCTTCTCAGATAAAAAGTCATCGTCGTTTTGGAGGGGTCGTGCCTGAAGTAGCCAGCCGCCATCACGTCGAGCAAATCACCTTATGTATCAATGAAGCATTAAGTGAGGCAAACGTGAAACCCAGTGAGTTAAAAGCGGTGGCCGTAACGTTTGGACCAGGCTTAGTAGGTTCGTTACTCATTGGTTTGTCAGCGGCTAAAGCTTTTGCCTGGGCGCATGGACTACCTTTAATTCCAGTCAATCACATGGCAGGACATATTTATGCCGCCAAGTTTGTGCAACCACTAGAGTTTCCCTTAATGGCTTTATTGGTTAGTGGCGGTCATACAGAATTAGTCTATATGCAAGCAGATGGTGAATTTGAGATTATTGGCGAAACCCGTGATGATGCCGCTGGAGAAGCCTATGATAAAGTCGGTCGTGTGATGGGCTTAAGCTATCCAAGTGGGAAGGAAATTGATGAATTAGCTCATCGTGGGAAAGATACTTATCATTTTCCAAGAGCAATGATTCATGAAGATAATTTTGATTTTAGTTTTAGTGGCTTAAAGAGTGCCTTTATTAATTTAGTGCATAATGCCAAACAGCGTAATGAAAGCCTTGTTCAAGAAGATTTAGCCGCAAGTTTTCAAGCAAGTGTCGTCGAAGTACTAGTAACGAAAACGATTCGTGCTTGTCAAGAATATCCTGTGAAACAATTAATCGTTGCAGGAGGCGTGGCTGCCAATCAAGGACTAAGAGAAGCACTACGAGAAGCCATGACAGAAGCATTACCAGAAGTGACCTTATTAATTCCACCATTAAAATTATGTGGAGATAATGCTGCGATGGTGGCTAGTTTTGCCTTTACTGCTATGAAAAAAGGCGATTTTGCTGATTTAAGTCTTAATGCGAAACCATCATTGGCTTTTGAAAGAGAAGAATAGGAAGAATTTATGGAAAAAGTATTGATAAGCATTGTCAGTCATAATAGTAGCGATTTATTTCGGACGCTTGATTGTCTACAAAGAGAAGTGGGCCAAGATGAGCGGTTTGAAGTAGTTGTTTATGATAATGCCTCAGATGAAAGCTATCGTGAAAAATTACGAAAATATCAGTTTATCCGCTTAATTGAAGCATCGGAAAATCTAGGTTTTGGTCACGGACATAACCAAGTCTTGCTAAATACTTCAAGTAAATATGCGTTTATTTGCAATCCAGACATCATTGTTACAAAAGAAGTATTGACACATATGTTGATGCTGATTCAAAGAGATAAAATTGCTGCAGTGAGTCCGAAAGTCTTAAATGAAGATGGTACGACACAACATTTGGTACGGCATAAGTTAACGGTTTTCGATTATTTTTTACGCTTTGTGCCTTTTCAATTTGTCAAAAAACTATTTGACACGCGCCTAGCTGATTATGAGTGTCGCAATTTACCTGATGATAGAAGTAGTATTATTACGATGGGCTCGGGCTGCTTCATGCTAGTAGATGTCGATGTATTTAAACAAATTCAAGGCTATGATGAACGCTTCTTTATGTATTTTGAAGATAATGATTTTTGTTTACGCTTGAATCAAACTGGCAATCATATTTTGTATTCACCGTTTGATACGGTGATTCATTTGTATGGTAAGGGTGCACATCGTAGTCGAAAATTATTTATGGTTTTTATGCAATCGATGGCAAAATTTTTCAACAAGTGGGGATGGCGATGGTTTTAACATTACCTTATCTAGTGCAAGTTTGTTACGAAAAAAACTGGCAAGACATACCAAATATCAAAGAAATAGCCCAACAAGTCGGTCAAACGATTAGCGGCTATCTATTGATTGATCATAGTTCAATTGCGCAAAAATTACCGAATGATGTACCTATTACGTATATTCATCGTCCTGAAAATGCTGGTTTAGCCCAAGCATATAATTTAGCACTAGAGAAGATGGGTGAGGCGCAGTGGCTTATCTTACTAGATCATGATACCGCGATTACGAGTGATTATTTACAAGAAGTTTTTCAACAAAGTCAGCACGTACCACAAGATTGTGTCGCGCTTTGTCCGCTAGTCTTTGAAGAAAAGCGTCAAATCTCACCCATTCAAGCAAATCAATATATTAATCGCCATTTTCAAGCACTAACTACTGGTCTGTATCAGCAAAGAGTCATGGCTATTAATTCTGCTACTGTTTTTCGTAAATCTTTTCTTTTGCAACTTGGGGGATTTAATACACAATTTCCACTAGACTTCTTGGATCATTGGCTATTTTTCGAAATTTTTCAGCAACAAAAATCAGTTTATGTCCTTGAATCTAAACTACAGCATGAATTATCAGTCATGCATTATGAAAGCATGACGACCAAACGCTATCAATCTATTTTAAAAGCAGAAAAAAATTATTATCAAAATTATGAAACACAACAACTTGACAATCATCGCAAACAATTATTAAAACGAACACTCAAACAATGGGTGAAGGTTAAAAATCGCCAAATTTGGAAGATGACTTTACGAAGTTATTTTGAGTTGAAACGAGGGAAGTAACTATGATTTCGGTCTGTATGACGACTTATAATGGAGAAAAATATTTAAAAGCACAGTTATCAAGTATCCTCAGTCAGCTTTCTTATGACGATGAGTGTTTAATCTCAGATGATGGCTCCACTGATCACACGATTGCAATTATTCAAGAATTTCAAAATAAATACCCACAAATTCGCTTGTTACAGGGTCCAAGAAAAGGTGTCATTGCTAATTTCAACTACTGCATCTCTCAAAGTAAAGGAGATTTTATCTTTTTAGCTGATCAAGATGATGTCTGGCATGCAGATAAGGTAGAAAAAATATTAGCTTTATTTCAACTACAGCCACAAACCAAGTTGATTTTAAGTGATTTAGCCATTGTCGATTCTGATTTAAAACTTGTCCATGCTTCTTATTTTAAGTATAAAAAGGTAAAAACAGGAACGATTGCCAATATTATTCGCAATCGCTATATCGGTGCAGGTATGGCCTTTCGAGCAGACTTAAAGCACGAAATTCTACCCATTCCTAAATATGTACCGATGCATGATATGTTTATCGGAATTATGGCTGAACCCAATGTTGCACTTTTACCAGAAGCATTGACCGATTATCGTCGTCACGAGGACAATGCGAGCCAATTACAAACCAAATCGTCCAAATTACAGCAATTCATTTGGCGTGTGAATCTGATTAGGGCCATTATTTACAAGAAATTCATTAGAAAATAAAAATTTTTTTACATTTTTTTATCAAAATCTAGAAACTTGTGACAAATGTTTGGAAAAATGAGATAATCAGATAGTAAATAAAAGTTGAAGGAGATTTTTACTTATGAAAGGAATTATTCTAGCTGGCGGAAGTGGCACACGTCTATATCCATTAACTCGTGCAACTTCAAAACAATTAATGCCAATTTATGACAAACCAATGATTTATTATCCAATGTCTACTTTGATGTTGGCAGGAATTAAGGAAATCTTGATTATTTCTACCCCTCAAGATACACCACGATTTGAAGAATTATTCGGTGATGGTCATGAGCTAGGAATTCATATTGAATATGCCGTACAACCAAGTCCAGATGGATTAGCACAAGCCTTCATTATCGGTGAAGAATTTATCGGTGATGATAGTGTCTGCCTTGTTTTAGGAGATAATATTTATTACGGTGGCGGTTTATCAAAAATGTTACAACGTGCTGCTAGCAAAACAGAAGGTGCGACGGTCTTTGGCTATCATGTCAACGATCCAGAACGTTTTGGTGTGGTTGAATTTGACGAAAATATGACAGCTATCTCAATTGAAGAAAAACCAGAACATCCAAAATCAAATTATGCAGTAACAGGTCTTTACTTCTATGACAATGATGTGGTTGAAATTGCTAAAAATATCAAACCATCTGCGCGCGGTGAACTAGAAATTACGGATGTCAATAAAGTATATCTAGAGCGTGGTAAATTATCTGTTGAAGTGATGGGTCGTGGCTTTGCATGGTTAGATACAGGAACGCACGAATCATTATTAGAAGCTTCTACCTTTATCGAAACAATTGAAAAACGTCAAAACTTAAAAGTCGCTTGTTTAGAAGAAATTGCTTTTCGAATGGGCTATATTGATAAAGAACAATTGGTTGAATTAGCACAACCATTGAAGAAAAATCAATATGGACAATACTTATTACGATTAGCAGCGCAAAACTAGGGGGATTTATTGTGAAAGTTTATGATACAAAGCTACAAGACGTTAAAATTATTGAAATGGACGTCTTTGGAGATCATCGTGGCTTCTTTACAGAAAGTTATTCAAAAGCCAAATTTTTAGAACATGGTTTAGACTATGATTTCGTGCAGGATAATCATTCCTTATCTTCACAAGCTGGTGTCTTACGTGGTCTACATTTCCAAAAAGGGGAAGCTGCACAAACCAAATTAATTCGTGTCGTCACTGGTGCTGTATTAGATGTGATTGTGGATATTCGTAAAGGTAGCCCAACTTATGGACAATGGGAAGGTTATATCCTTTCAGAACACAACCATCG
>DWVH01000044.1 GCA_019120335.1 Candidatus Enterococcus stercoripullorum | reverse complement strand
CGATAATCCAAACACCAATCCTGAGGCTACCTTACACCACCATATCAGCGAAATCACAACAGAAATCACCCAGCAAGCCGGTGGCAAGGGCAGTCAATTTGGCACCGGTGGTATGGCAAGTAAACTCAAAGCTGCCAAACGCATTTTAGACCATGATTTAGCCATGGTATTAGCCAACGGAAAACAGCCGAAAATCATTTTTGACATTATTGAAGGGGCACCGATTGGAACACTATTTATGAAAAATAACTAATGAGGAGGAGATTCGATGACAGATATTAAAACGTTAGGACAAACAGCTAAAGCAAGCGCCAGTCAACTCAGCCTGCTTTCGACCAAAACGAAAAATCAAATTTTAAACCAAATGGCTGAAGCACTGGAAGCAAACACCAAAAAAATTATCGCCGCGAACCAAAAAGACTTAGCCAAAGCCGATGATTACGGGATTAAAGAAACGATGAAGGACCGCTTGAGATTGGATGAAGCGCGTATTCAAGAGATGGCTAACGGAATTCGCCAAGTTGCAACTTTACCCGATCCAATTGGCAATGTCGATAAAATGTGGCAAAATGCCGATGAACTCATGATTGGTGCCAAACGCGTGCCCTTAGGTGTGGTCGGCATGATTTATGAATCTCGTCCAAATGTAACAACCGATGCGGCGAGTCTGTGCTTTAAAACGGGCAATGCGGTCATCTTGCGTGGAGGAAAAGAAGCCTTCTACTCTAATCAGTTATTGGTGGAAATCATGCAAGCAGTCTTAGCACAAAACGACATTCATCCTGGTGCGATTCAGTTTGTCGATGATATCTCTCGTGAAGTCGTACAAGAAATGATGCGTCTCAATGATTATCTAGATGTCTTGATTCCACGTGGAGGCGCTGGTCTGATTCAAAACGTGAAAAAGCATGCGACGGTCCCTGTAATTGAAACGGGAACTGGTAATAATCACGTCTATATTGATAAAGATGCGAACTTAGAAATGGCTGTTAAAATCACTATGAACGCGAAAACACAACGCCCATCCGTATGTAATGCAATTGAAACTTTATTGGTCCACGAAGAGGTTGCCGCAGAAGTCTTACCTATTTTGGAAAAAGAATTATTAGCAAAAAATGTCGAAATTCGTGCCAATCAAAAAGCCCTAGCCTACCTCACGCAAGCTAGTGAAGCGACACAAGCGGATTGGGAAACCGAATTTTTGGACTATATTTTAGCCATTAAGGTAGTCGATTCTCTTGAAGAAGCAATCCGCCACATTAACAAATATAACACCAAACACTCTGAAGCCATTGTGACTGAAAATTATAGTGCCGCTCAAAAATTCTTAAATGAAGTCGATGCTGCGGCGGTCTATGTCAATGCCTCTACCCGCTTTACAGATGGCTTTGTCTTTGGTTTTGGTGCAGAAATCGGTATCTCTACGCAAAAACTTCACGCGCGCGGACCAATGGGATTAGACGCACTTACCTCAATTAAATATATTATCTACGGTCAAGGCCAAGTACGAGAATAATTTAGTGAACCAAGTAACAAAAAGTACATTTTTGAGATTCAGCAAACTCAGAAATGTACTTTTTTTGCTGCAACCATATCAACTTTCGCACATGAGGTAATTCATTCTACCTTGGCCTCCCAAGGTAAGATACAATTCTTTCGTCACACAGCCTCTGGATTTACTGTCTTGGTTTTACGTTTACCTTTCGGACTTCGATTTGTTTAGCAATCTCATCCACCATTTAGCCTTGTATCCAGTTTCTGTACGTAGGCTTGTTGACTTTGCTACACCGCTTTCTCCCCCTAGGCATTACTGCTGTCGACTGGCACTTCACTACACTTGGCGGTAAATACCCGTGTCCAGACTTACACCAGAAAGAAATTGCACCATACTTGGCACACCAAAAAAATGCCAGACTTATACCAGTCTAGCATTCATCTTTGTGTATTTACACAAATATAATTATTATTTCACAAAATTTTTATTAGTATAGCAATTAATTAAGTAACATTTGATAAAAAATGTTTAATCCTCCAATGACAACCATCACTAAGATTGGCCGACTCTTTAACTTTCTTAATAAAAGAAACGCTACAATAAATAGGGCAACTTTGGATTTATCCAGTGAAAACCAGTTGTCCATATGATTCCCGTAAAAACTATTACGCAAAATTTCTAATCCCGAAACCAAAATCAAGGCAATTACAGCAGGTCTTAAGGTTTGCAAGACATTCTGGACAATGGCTAAATTTTGATAACGCATATAATAGTGGGCAATGATACTTACAATGAAACATGAGGGTGTTACACATCCAAGTGTTGCCACAATCGCCCCGGTAATTCCAGCACTTTTAACGCCCACAAAAGTCGCCGCATTAATCGCTATTGGTCCTGGGGTCATTTGTGATAGGGTAATTAAATGATTTAGTTCAGTCGCATGAAGCCAATGATGCGCATAAACTTCTTGCTGAATCAAAGGCAAGGCTGCATATCCACCACCAAAACTCAATAGTCCGATTTTGACAAAACTCCACCATAATTGTAGATAGATCATTGACTCACCCCACGCAACGTTTGAATGATACCATAAGCCAAACAAGCCAAAATCAAATAAACCGAACTAACATTGAACAAAAGACTTGCACCAAGCACCAATAAAAAAATCAAAATCGAAGTTCCTTTTTTATTCCTAACAATAGGTAGTAACATATCCAAAACGACTTGTAAAATTAAAGCTCCTACAGCTACTTGCATACCGGAAAGTAAATATTGGACCCATACAATTTTGATAAATACATTGTAAAGGTAGGCTAAAATCGTGATAATTCCTATCGGCGGTAAAACAGTAGCTAGTACCGTTATCAATACCCCAATTACTCCGGCCAGCTTGTAACCTACCAATATTGCACCATTAATTGCCATAGCTCCCGGCGCACTTTGAGCAATTGCCACAAAATCAAGCATCTCATTTTCAGTTAGCCAATGATATTTTTGAACAAATCTTTGTTTCATCAGCATAACAATGACATAACCGCCACCAAAAGTAAAAGCACTCAAAGTAAATGTAGACCAAAATAGTTTTTTTAGGTTAAACTCCTTATCCATAAATCAATTTCCTACTTTCTGTAAACTATACCTATTATAATCTATTTTTATAGCTTGTGAATCTACTAGCTAGTTTTGTCCTGTATGTAAACTTTTTTCTAGCATGCAACAAAATAGAATGCTTTATTTTATTTATCCTTGTTTTTATTTAGATTAATTATAAATATAATATAGTTTTACTCTTGTGAAAAATGCTCATAATCAACAAAATCATTTAATGAAAAATTCAAAACCTTAAAAAATCGCAAAAAAACGTTGATATCACTGTATTATTATAGCTTATCCAACTCAAAACTAGCCCATTTTTATTTTTCTTTGTGGATTATTTTATTCATTATCATATACATAAAAAAGAACATTCACTATGTTCACTTTTACAATTCAAAATGATATAAAAGAAAAGAATCTATCGTTTAAACTTATGACAATACTCGTGTTTAAGTTATTTTAAAAAGTTATACACGAATAGAATTCATACACAACGTTGATATATAGCTATTTTAAAACGATAAAATATACATTCTATAAATATAACAGTTATTGTCAACAGAAAACAAACCTCATTTTAAAATAACTACATCTCTTAAACATTACTTATGTTATGATTAATTATACGTTAGCATAGCATATGCATGATAATTGCTTTTTGTTTGGAAAAAGTATATTGTATACATAGAAAGAAAATTGCGTAATTGAGAACACTCTCTACATTTGTCATAGTATATTAAAATATTTACAACTTACTTTTGTTATCTGTCTTAATAAATAGAAGTTTACAAAGTTTACTTATCTAGCAAACATCTTGAGGAAAGGACGTGCGGATCATGACAAAAACTGGCGGATATAGAAAAATTGCAAATGATATTATGAATAAAATTCAACGCGGGACTTTCAAACCTGGTGAAAAATTACCAAAACAAACAGAATTGGCTGATTTTTATGATACTAGCCGTGTAACCGTTCAGAAAGCTTTAAACGTCTTAACACTTGAAGGGTATATCGCTTCTAAAAAAGGAGTTGGTACTTTCGTTAAAACTTTAGACGAAACAAATTCAAATCTAGATTCTAACTCAAACGAATGCCTAGGTTTATCACAAAAAGTCAATACCAATCAAACGGTAACTAGTAAAGTCGTTTCTTTCCACGTTCGTAATCCTGAAGACGAAGAATGTGAAAAATTAGCTATCCGCCCAATTGACAGTGTATATGATATCATTCGTGTACGTTATCTCGATGGTCAACCATTTAGAATTGAATATACTGTCATTCCAGTTGCTGCACTACCAGAATTGAACACTGCAGTTCTTGAAAAATCTTTATATCAGTATATTGAGAATGAAACTGGTTTTGAAATTGGATCAGCTATCCGCAAGATTAAAGCAGATATGTCTGATAGATATGATCAAAAATATCTAGAGTGCCAATTATTTGATCCAGTCCTAGAAATTGAACAAGTTGTAACATTTAAAGATGGTCGTCCATTTGAATTATCCGAAATTCGTTACCGCTACGATAAAGGCTGCTTCATCGCTATCCATTCCATCTGATTCTAGAAGTCTTTAAAAGAAGCAAAACTCGAAAGTTTATTCTTTCGAGTTTTTTTGTTTGTTAATTTTCCCCTTTACATCTATACATTTGATAATCATATCCAAACTACTTCCATCTATATGTAAACTTTTAACCCCCTATATGTCAATGTATATGTAAACTTAATCATAACATCGCAAATACCTTCTTTATCAACTTTAAGTTATTTTTATATGTATACAATCGCTTGTTTGTAGCGTTTTTATTGATGTTATTATTAAAAAAAATAGTTGATTTTTATATCTAAATAACCGATACTATAGGTGAAGAAACGATATGTAAACTTTTCATGTTTACATAATTGCTTTACATTATTAGGGATACTCGAATAAGTAAGAGTACGAGAGAGAGAGAGTTATGAAAAAATTATCAAAGAAATTCGTTCAATTATCTGTTGTTGGTACATTATTAATTGTAGGGGGACTATTTGTAACACCACAAGTACAAAATTCAGCCGCTCAAGCAAGTGAACCCACTAAATTGGTTGCTTTTGATCAACAGGCAAATGCTTTAGGAGAAACGATTAATGAGGTTCGTGAATCAAAGACAGTTACAAAGGCATTAGACAAAGCACAAGAAACTGCTACTAAGAAACAAAAAGCTAGTCAAAAAGTTGCTGAAACCAAAGTCCAAGTACAAAACACTGCAACAGAACAAACGTCAAATGATAATCAAAATGCTACAACTACAAAAACAAATGAAGTAACTGAAACAACTTCTATAAATAATACACCAAACACCAATCAAGCCGCTGTTCCTCAACAAAGTGCGCCGGCTCAACAAAGTACACCTGCTCAAACAACACCTGCCCCTCAAGTTGATACAAGTGGTTTTAACTTTAACGGTCATCACTATCCAATCGCTTGGTTCTCTGGTTCAGGTTATGTCCCAGCAGATGGTAATATCTATCGTTGGAGTGAAATGCCAAACCACTACTTAATCGAACGTACTGGTATGGCAGGTGGTACAATTCGAGAATTAGGTATAGGTTCAAAAATTACCATTGATGGTCAAACTTACACAGTCTTTAAAGTATTATCTGGTATTGCTAACGATGAAAATGCATTTAACTTACTTACTTCTCAAGGTGCAGCGGTAACCTTCCAAAGCTGTGATGCTACTTATGGCGCGAACGGTTTAGCAAACTTAACAATCTGGTTTGCAGCCTAAGCATAAAACCAAATTCTATCTAAAAAAGTCGCGATTACTCTCAACGTAACCGCGACTTTTTTCTTACTATATTATTGTAATAAAATCCCTAAAGCAAAACTCAGTACATGAACAAATGAACCTACCGCTAAAATTTTTACCGCACAAATAAACGTTTGGCTCTTCACTTGAACTGCGAGTAATTTTTGTGTTTCCTGCCAAACAAATGGCATACTTACTAAACTTAGTAGCGTCATCATAGGGGCTAAATGTAAAGCAACTGATGCAACAATAGAAAAATAAGCTAAGCGATTCATGTTGACAAATACTTTTAATGCACGCGGTTTTCCTAAATAATGAACAATGGTATATCGATTATTTTTCTCGTCTTCTTCTAAATCACAAATATTATTCGCCAACATTAAATTAGCAATCCATAAAGTATTTGGTAATGAAATCAGAAAAATAGAACTGATGGTGCTAACATTCCAAACAAATTGATCATAAGCATTTAAATAAACACAAATGAGCGAAATCATGAACCCCATCGTAAAACCGGAAAAAAATTCGCCTAGGGGTAAACTTGATAATGGGCGCGGACCAGATGAATAAAATATGCCAACCAAGTAGCAATACAATCCCATCACCAACAATGGCCAACCAACGACCATTGATAAGCAAATTCCCATTAAGGCTGAAACAATAATTAAGGTCATCATGATGCGAAAGACTAACTTCAATGACAAATTTTCTCTGCCTATAATATTGGTTTTATGCTTATAATCATGAACATCGGTGGCGTGATGATAGTCATTATAATTATCCAAAATATCCACCGCCATATTAAATAGAAACATCGCCACAAAATAAATAAATACCAAACCAATATGCAATGTATGATAATGATAATAACTGTATGCGAGCCCTATAAAAAACGGTAAGACACTTGCAGTTTTCGCTTTAAATTCTACAAGTTCCAAAAACACTTTTAAAGACACATTTTCACTTCCTTTAAATTTTTAAGCTTTGATATTTCCTATTATTAGCATTTTAATGTACAATAAAGTTATCAATTAATTTGCGAGGAAGTATCATGACAAGTTACTGGAATAATTATCCCACGATTCAAAATAAACTCCAAGCTGTTTGCTCATATTTGGAAAAAAATGTAGCAATCAATAACGAAATCATTTCAAAAACACTAGTAGATTTTGCTCGCTCTGGTGGCAAGTTGTTGCGTCCGGCACTTTGTCTACTATTTGCTGAACTAAACCCCAACCACGATGAAGAAAAAATGACAAAAATCGCCGCTTCATTAGAGATGCTACATATGGCGACTTTAATTCATGATGACATTATCGATGACTCACCTTTACGCCGGGGTTCAATTACCGTTCAAGCACAATTTGGAAAAGATGTCGCTGTATATGCGGGTGATGTACTTTTTACCAAATTTTTCGAAACCATTATAGCTGTTATGAACGGCTCCGATTACTTAGCCTACAATGCAAGAACAATGAAGCGGATATTAATGGGCGAACTCAATCAAATGACCATCCGCTTTAAAATCGATGAAAAATTTACCGATTATCTTCGTAGCATCAACGGAAAAACAGCTGAATTATTCTACTTGGCTTGTAAAGAAGGGGCCTATTTCAGTGGCTGTTCTCCACAAGTGGTGCGCTTGGCTAGTCGTATTGGTAGAAATATTGGTTTAGCCTTCCAAATCTATGATGATATTTTAGATTATACCGCAGATAAAGCAACTTTGAAGAAACCTATTTTGGAAGATTTAGGCCAAGGAATTTATACCTTACCCTTGATTTTAGTAAAAGATCAATACCCAGAAATCTTCGCGCCTTATTTGAATAAGAAAAATCAAATCACCCAGGCAGAAATTGAAGAAGTAGCCAAACTCGTGGTGCAATATGGCGGCGTTGAACAAGCCAAAGTCATCGCCCAAAAAATCACAAAAAAAGCACTAGAAGATATCAAAAAATTACCTGATGGCATCGCAAAAGATAACATCCATCAATTAACCATGGATTTATTAAATAGACAATATTAAACATAAAGAAGGTTTTGTAAATGTGTACTGGATTACGTTACATCAATGACGG
>DWVH01000043.1 GCA_019120335.1 Candidatus Enterococcus stercoripullorum | reverse complement strand
TATCAAGCTGGCTATACCAGTGAGATGATTGTGCAAGACTTCATTCCAGGCGATGATAGTAATATGCGTGTGCTTAACGTCTATGTCGATCATGATCATAATGTTCGTATGATGTGTTTAGGTCATCCGTTATTAGAAGATCCTGCGCCTGGTTCAGTAGGAAATTATACTGTGATTTTACCAGATGAAAATGAGCAAATATATCGTGATGTTGCACAATTTTTAAAACGTATTAACTATGTTGGTTTTGCAAATTTTGATATGAAATATGATAGCCGCGATGGGATATTCAAATTGTTTGAAATTAATTTACGTCAAGGCCGTAGTAGCTTCTTTGTGACTTTAAATGGTTTAAATTTAGCCAAATTTATTACTGAAGATTTGATTTTTAACAAACCGTTTGAAAAGACAGTCTATGGACGCGCTCAGGGAGAACATGCTAAATTATGGTTGAATGTGCCATTATCTATTTTTAAAAAATATGCCAAAGACGGTCCAGATAAACAAAGAGGGTTAGATTTATTAGCGCAAGGCAAGTACGGTTCAACATTATTTTATAAGAAAGATCATTCTTTAAGACACTATTTATTAATGAAATATGTTTATAAAAAGTATGAAGTAGATTATGAAAAATATTTTAAAGTGAAAGAAGGTTAATCATGCGCGATTTTTTTACCATTCTAGGTGGAATGGGAACGATGGCGACAGAAAGCTTTGTTCGACTGTTAAATAAACGCACCCCCACTCATGCTGATCAGGATTATTTAAATTATATTTTATATAATCATGCGACTATTCCTGATCGTACGGCTTATATTCTTGATTGTAGCAAACCAAATCCAATTCCATTATTGCAAGAAGACATTCGTCAACAAAATATATTGCAACCAAGCTTTATTGTTTTGACCTGTAATACGGCTCATTATTTCTTTGATGACTTACAAAAAGAGACTAAAATTCCGATTTTACATATGCCAAAAGAAGCAGTCAAACAGATTAAACGCGAGCAAATTACTGGTCAAGTGGCATTTTTAGGTACAGAAGGCAGTGTGAAGGCGGGCGTTTACGAAAATGAATTAAAAGAACAAGGGATTAATTATTTGATTCCAAGTCAAGAATTACAAGCTAAAATTAATCATTTAATTTATCAGGATGTAAAAGAAAATGATTATATTAATCTTGAGTTGTTTTTTGAAATCCTTGCCGATACAAAAAAACTTGGATGTGAAGCAGTTATTTTAGGTTGTACAGAACTTTCATTAGTTGCTGAATATATTGATTGTGAACACGAGTATAAAATTTTTGATGCACAATCTATTTTAGTAGACCGCACGATAGACCGAGCATTATCTTTAAGAAATAAATAAGTTTTACGGATATACGTGATTTTTTGAAATTGCGTATATCCATTTTGTTGTATAAGATACGCCCGGCATGATATAATAAATAAGATAATAAAAAGTGAAATATAATTGCTTTTTTAAGGGAGGGATTCATCATGACTGATCAATTAAGTTTAGTCATTATTACAGGGATGAGCGGCGCAGGAAAAACAGTTGCCATCCAAAGTTTTGAAGATATGGGTTATTTTTGCGTTGACAACATGCCCCCGAGTTTAATTCCAAAATTTTGGGAACTCATTCGTGAATCAGGCAAAGTAACCAAAATTGCTTTAGTAGTTGATTTACGTTCACGCTCATTTTTTGATGAAATTCAAAATATGTTAGCTGAAATTGAAAACACGCAATTGATTGATACGAAGATTTTATTTTTAGATGCTTCAGATGTAGAGCTTGTTTCACGTTATAAAGAAACTAGACGTGTGCATCCAATGGCAATGGATGGTTTGGTTACTGAAGGAATTCGCAAAGAGCGTGCCATTTTAGAAGATTTGAAAGTAAAAGCTTCTTTGGTGATTGATACGACTACTTTAACACCGCGCCAATTACGTGAAAAAATCAATCAAGAATTTCGTCATAATAATGAATCGGGTTTTCGCGTGGAGATGGTCTCATTTGGCTTTAAATATGGTCTGCCAATCGATGCGGATATCATAATGGATGTTCGTTTCTTACCAAATCCACATTATATTCCAGAACTTCGCCCACTTACTGGTTGTGATAAACCCGTGTATGATTACGTCATGAGTTTTGAACAAACTGAAAAATTTTATCAATCTTTTAGCCAACTTTTACTACAAATTATGCCTGGTTACATTAAAGAAGGTAAAAGTAGTTTAACTATTGCAATTGGTTGTACAGGTGGTCAACATCGCTCTGTTGCTTTAACCAATCGTGTAGGTGAATGTCTAAAAGAAAATGGTTATACTGTTAATACCACCCACCGTGATAAAGATAAACGAAAAGAGACGGTTAATCGTTCATGAAAACCTATCGAATTAGAAAACCTAAAGTCGTAGTCATGGGCGGTGGTACGGGCTTGCCAGTCATATTAAAAAGTCTGAGAAATCAGGGCGTAGATATCACAGCAATTGTCACGGTGGCTGATGATGGCGGTAGTAGTGGCGTTTTAAGAGATTCAGTTAAAACGATGGTACCGCCTGGAGATTTACGCAATGTCTTAGTGGCACTCTCTGATATGCCAAAACTTTACTCTGATATTTTCCAGTATCGTTTTAATAAAGGAGACAAATTTTTAGCGAATCATGCACTCGGAAATCTAATTATTGCAGCGATTGCAGAGATGCGTGGTAGTACTTATGAGGCGATTCGTATTTTAAATAAGATGATGCACGTGGAAGGCAATGTTTATCCATCATCAGAAGAGCCTTTAGTGTTGCATGCAGAATTTATGGATGGTTCGACTGCAGTTGGTGAGTCTAAGATTGCTTTAGAGCGTAAAACAATTCGTCATGTCCATGTGTCACGTCAAGATTCAGATCAAACACCTAAAGCTAGTCGTAATGTAGTGAAAGCCATCATGGAAGCAGATATGATTGTTTTAGGACCAGGAAGCTTATTTACGAGTATCTTACCTAATTTGATGATTCCTGAAATCTCTGAAGCTATGTTAAAGACTAAGGCAGAAGTGGTGTATATATGTAATATTATGACACAAAAAGGTGAAACGGAACACTTCACCGATGCACAACACGTGAAAGTCTTACATCGCCATTTAAAGACATCTTTTGTAGATACAGTGCTGGTTAATATCGAACATGTGCCCGAAGATTACATGGATGTCGAAAAATACGATGAATATTTAGTCCAAGTGACGCATGATTTTAATGGATTACGTGAAGAAGGATGTCGCGTTGTCTCTAGTGATTTTCTTGAATTACGAGATGGTGGTGTCTTTCATGATGGCGAAAAAGTTGTGAATGAATTATTACGGATTGTCTATGGTGTAAGGAATACAGAAAGGGAGCGATAATTTTGTCATTTGCTGCGGAAGTCAAAAAAGAATTGACGACTTTAGAAGTGCACCGCGAACATGCCAAAGCTGAATTAGCTGCCTTAATTAGAATGAATGGTTCTTTAAGTATAGCCAATCAACAGTTTATACTCAACGTTCAAACTGAAAATGCGGCAATTGCACGTAGAATTTATTCACTTTTAAAAGATCATTATGATGTTCGAAGTGAATTGTTAGTTCGTCGGAAAATGAAGTTGAAAAAGAATAATGTGTATATTGTACGGTTGAAAAATGATACCATGGATGTATTAAATGATTTAGGAATTATGGATGGTTTGATGTTTGATATCCATGCATCAGATGAGTTAATGGGAAATGCGCAAAAAATGCGTTCTTATCTGCGTGGTGCGTTTATGGCATCTGGGTCAATCAATAATCCAGAAACTAGCCGCTACCATTTGGAAATTTTTTCGGTTTATGAAGAGCATAATGAAGATATATGTAGTATGCTTAATTTTTTTGATTTAAATGCAAGAACACTCGAAAGAAGAAATGGCTATATTACTTATCTCAAGGGAGCAGAGAAAATTGCGGACTTTTTAACTTTGATTGGTGCCACGAATTCGATGCTAAAATTTGAAGATGTGCGAATTGTTCGTGATATGCGTAATTCAGTGAATCGTTTAGTAAATTGTGAAACTGCCAATATGTCACGGATTGCAGATGCAGCTACAAAACAAATTGAAAACATTGAATATATCGAGTCAAAAGTTGGTATTCAGTCTTTACCGGAGAAATTACAGGAAATCGCCGAGTTAAGATTACAACATCCAGAAGTAAGTTTAAAAGAACTAGCTGAAATGGTACCAAGTGGGCCAATCTCAAAATCTGGTATTAATCATCGTATTCGAAAAATTAATGATTATGCCGAAAAATTAAGACAAGCTGAATAACACAAGCGCAGAATCTTCCAAAAGAGGTTGATTCTGCGCTTTTTTGTTTTATTTTAAAATTTCTTTTAACTCGTTTTCAGAAATACTTTCATCAAAAATATGTTCTTCCACAATAATGGTCGGTACAAATTTGATGTTTGCGGCATTGGCTTCATCGACAATAAGTTGGCTATAAGAGGAGTGGTTATTTTCACTTAAGCCCAATTTTTCTTTGGCAAATGTAGCGACTTTATCTAGTTCGAGGTTGCCCCATTCTTCTTGTGTATCGAAAATCTTTTGAATACTTGTTAATATAGTTGATTCATTTGTAGTATCCACAAAACGATGCATGACATTTCCGCGTTGAAGACTAGGTTTTTCCTTATCGAATAGCTTAATGACACGCGTGACATCTTCATCAGCTAATAATGCTTTAGATTCATTAAACCATTGACGGCAATATGGACAACGAAGGTTCATAAATTCTTTCATAATATGTTTACCATTGCCAATGACAAGCCCATTTTTGGCATTTGTCTGTTCAGCTTTAATCACTGAAGTATCCATAAGTATCACCTCAAATATAATTGATTACAGTTTTAAGTTTATTTGTTTTGTGAAAAAATGCAACTATTACGCTTGTAGACATTTTTTCGAATTTCACAAAAAAATCAGGCAAAAAAGGTTACTTATGTAGTTTTTTTCGATATAATAAGTAGTTGAACAGTCCAATTTTTGATCTCCCACGTCAAAAAATTGCAAAATCACTGAGGTGTTAACTATGAATAAAAAAACAATGGATGGAAATACAGCTGCAGCGCATATTTCTTATGCTTTTTCTGAAGTAGCTGCAATCTATCCAATTACTCCTAGCTCACCAATGGCTGAATTAGTGGATGCATGGTCAGCAATGGGTAAAAAGAATCTATTTGGTGAAACTGTCAAAGTTATTGAAATGCAATCAGAAGCTGGTGCCGCTGGTGCTGTTCATGGCTCGCTAAAAACAGGCGCCTTAACAAGTACATACACGGCCTCACAAGGTCTTTTATTAATGATTCCTAATATGTATAAGATTGCAGGGGAACTATTGCCAACCGTCTTTCATGTTGCGAGTCGTTCTGTTACAACCAATGCTTTAAATATTTTTGGTGATCAAACCGATGTGATGGCAACACGACAAACAGGATTTGTGATGTTGGCAGAAAGCAGCGTCCAAGAAGTGATGGATTTGGCTGCAGTTGCTCATTTAGCAAGCATTAAAGGACGATTACCATTCTTAAATTTCTTTGATGGCTTTCGAACCAGTCATGAGCTGCAAAAAATAGAAGTCATTGAATATGATGATTTGAAAAAGTTATTACCAGAAAAAGAATTGGCTGAATTTCGTCAACGCGGCATGAATCCTAATCATCCAACAGTGAGCGGTATGAACCAAAATCCTGATATTCATTTCCAACAACGCGAGACAATTAATACGTACTATGATGAAATTCCAGTAATTATCCAAGAATATATGGGCAAAATCAACGAATTGCGTGGAACGAATTACGATTTAGTCAATTATTATGGTCATCCAGAAGCGCAAGAAATCGTTGTCGTAATGGGTTCAGCGGCCCAAGCGATTGAACAAACTGTTGATTTTCTGAATGAGCAAGGACGCAAAGTTGGATTTATCAACATCCATTTATACCGTCCATTTCCAACAGAGAATTTCTTAAGTAAAATTCCCCAAACTGTCCAATCTATCGCGGTGTTAGACCGTACGAAGGAACCTGGGGCAAATGGCGAACCACTATTTTTAGATGTTCAATCAGCTCTTTATGAATTAGATATTCGTCCAAGTGTCATTGGTGGCCGCTATGGCTTAGGTTCAAAAGATGTGACACCTGCCCAAATCTTAGCTGTTTTTGATGAATTACAAAAACCACGTAAAGAACAAAAAAGAAGATTTACAATTGGTATTAACGATGATGTGACTCATTTATCATTACCATTAGGACCAACATTAGATTTAACACAACCAGGTACTTTCCAAGCAAAATTCTGGGGATTTGGTTCAGATGGTACGGTTGGTGCAAATAAGTCAACTATTAAAATCATTGGCGACAATACCGATAAATTTGTCCAAGGTTACTTTTATTATGATTCCAAAAAATCGGGTGGCTTGACTGTTTCTCATTTAAGATTCGGGGATCAAGAAATTCGCTCCACTTATTTAGTAGAGCATGCTGATTTTATTGCTTGTCATACACCTGCGTATGTTCATAAATATGAATTAGTTCAAGGCTTGAAAAAAGGTGGAACATTCCTATTAAATACAACATGGTCAGATGAACAATTGCATAAATTCTTGCCGAAACATCTGAAAAAATATTTGGCTGAAAATGATATCCAGTTTTATACCATTAATGCGATGCAATTAGCCCAAGAAATAGGTTTACGCAATCGTATCAACACCATCATGCAGACAGCTTTCTTCAAGTTAACAAATGTTATGGATTTCGATGCAGTTGTTGAATTGTTAAAAAATCAAGTGCAAAAAATTTACGGCCACAAATCAGCTAAAATAGTAGAACAAAATCATGCAGCAATTGATCAAACTTTGACGCACTTGCATCGTTTTGAAGTACCAAAAGAATGGGCGGACCTAGATCCAACTGAAAAACGTTTGAGTCGTCAAAGTAAGTTTGTTGAAGAAATTGTTGAGCCAGTGAATGCACAAAAAGGGGATTATATTCCAGTCAGCGCTTTTATAAATAATGGGATGGTTGCTGGAGATATGCCACTAGGTACTGCCGCGGTTGAAAAACGAGGAATTGCGCTCGAAGTTCCTGAGTGGATAGCTGATCGTTGTACAATGTGTAATGAATGTGCTTTTGTCTGTCCGCATGCTGCAATCCGTCCGTTTTTAGCAGATGAAGAAGAAATGCAAGAAGCACCTGAAGGTTATATCGTTCGTGATATGCGTGGTCCTGATGGCTTGAAATACCGTATTCAAGTATCAGTGGAAGACTGTACTGGATGTGGTCTATGTGTGGAAGCATGTCCTGCAAAAGGTAAGGCGTTAAAAATGCGTCCTTACGAAGAAATGAAGGAAGAAGCAATCAATTGGGCCTTTTCAATGGCTTTACGTCAAAAAGAAAATCCGGCTAAACCAGGAACCATTTTACACAGTCAATTTAATAAACCATTACTAGAATTCTCAGGTGCATGTTCAGGATGTGGAGAAACGCCATATGTTAAATTATTGACGCAAATGTTTGGTGACCGAATGATGATTGCCAATGCGACGGGATGCTCTTCCATTTGGGGAGCAGCTGCACCAGTGACTCCGTATACAACCAACGATCAAGGGCAAGGTCCAACTTGGTCAAACTCATTGTTAGAAGATAATGCTGAATTTGGTTATGGCATGATGATTGCTAATACAACTCGTCGTGAAGCTTTAGCCAACCAAATGACATCCATGCTAGATAAAGTTTCTCCAGAGCTTAAGGAATTAATGCAAGATTGGACGAAGCATTTAAATACTAGTGAAGGAACCCAACAAAGAGCGAAAAAATTGAAAGCAGCCTTACAAAGTGAAGTCCATCAAGTCCCTGAATTAGCTGAAATTTTAGCGCATGATGATTTATTCGTAAAACCAAGTCAATGGATGATTGGTGGCGATGGCTGGGCTTATGATATTGGATATGGCGGAATTGACCATGTTATTTCTACAGGTGCCGATGTCAATATTTTAGTCTTGGATAATGAAGTATACTCAAATACTGGTGGTCAAATTTCTAAAGCCACGCCAGCAGCTGCTATTGTTAAATTTGCTGCTAGTGGAAAAAATGCTGCGAAGAAAGATTTAGGTATGATGGCTATGACATATGGGAATGTCTATGTTGCCCAAATCGCTTCTGGAGCCAATGCCATCCAAACAATGCGAGCGTTTGAAGAAGCGGAAAAATTCCCTGGACCATCCGTGATTATTGCATATACACCATGTATCGTTCATGGATTATCAGGTGGCATGCGTCAATCAATCCAAGAAGCAAAAGATGCAGTTAGTTCGGGATATTGGTCCCTATATCGATATAACCCAAGCCTTAAAGCGCAAGGTAAAGAGCCAATGAGTCTTGACTTTAAGAAGCCTGATTTTTCTAAGATGCCTGATTTCATGCGTACTCAAGTGAGATTTAGAGCGTTAGAAACAGTGCATCCAGAACATGCTAAAGCGTTATTTGATAAGACCGTTAATGATGCCAAAACACGCTTTTATAATTATGCTCGTCTAGCTGGTCAAGAAGAAAAAATACGTCAGCGTTTAGAAGGTAAAAATGATTCTCCGGTTGAAGATAAAAATGCAACTGTTCGACGGGAAAAGAAAGAGCGTGCTGTTGATCCAGAAAGAGAAGCACGTCGCTTACAAAGAAGAGTTGAACGCAAAGCAAGACGTGAAACCAAAAATGAGGAAAAAAGCGAATAAACTTTTTGAAACAGGCGTACTAGTAATTTTATACGATTACTAGTGCGTTTTTTTCTTTATTAAAAAAAGAGTAAAAATCTTTATTTTTTTTCATGAGCATTCAAACTTATGATATACTTGAATCAAGAAATAAATGAAAGGAAGTCTGTTTATGTCTTTTCAAAATGGAGATATTTTCCAATTGGATTATTGGAAGCAGTTGTTTTCAGAAAACATTTTGTCTTATTCCTTTTTGATTAACATTGTTGATATTATTGTTGTTTGGTATCTGTTATACAAGTTGCTTCAATTAGTCCGTGGAACAAAGGCTATTCAGCTCTTGAAAGGCGTACTAGTTTTTCTAGTCATTCGTTTTGTAGCTGAATTTTTAGGATTACATACACTTTCTTGGTTAATGGACCAGGTGATTACCTATGGAGCGATTGCGGCTGTCGTCATTTTTCAACCAGAAATACGTCGAGGACTTGAGCATCTTGGACGTACTAAGCTTTTTGCGCCAAATAGTGTGAAAGAACGCGAGGAAGAGCGGATTATAAAAGCCTTAGATAAAGCTGTTCAATATATGTCCAAGCGAAAAATTGGTGCATTAATTACAATCGAACGCAACACAGGTCTAGAAGAATATATTGAAACTGGGATACCTTTAGATGCGGATATCTCAGGAGAGCTACTGACTAATATTTTTATTCCGAACACACCTTTACATGATGGTGCGGTAATTATACGCGATGGTAAAGTAGCTGTTGCCTGTGCGTATTTACCTTTGTCAGACAGCATCTTAATCCCTAAAGAATATGGTACAAGACATCGTGCTGCTGTAGGTATTTCTGAGGTGAGTGATGCAGTGACACTAGTTGTATCAGAAGAAACAGGAGGTGTGAGTATTACCATCAATAATCAGTTAATCCCTGATTTAACGAAAGAAGATTATTTAGCTATCTTAACGAAGGAATTATCTGCAAAAGAACAGGGAAAGAAACGTCGTAATGTACTGAATTTCTTAACTAGCTCAAAAAATTCAGCTAGAAAGAAAGGAGGCAAGTAGATGGAGTTGAATGGAAAGAGTAAATTGATCACGGCATTGTTTGCATTGTTGCTAACTTTAATTCTATTTACCAATGCGAATACGCCTGATCAGCAAAAACCAACTTATAATTATGAAGAAACGGTGAAGCAAGTCCCGATCGTTTTTGAATACAATGAAAAGAAATATTATATTCAAGGGTATGAACCAAATGTTGATGTTAAATTGAGTAGTGCCAATCGTGTGCAACTATTAGCTGAGAGCAATGCAGATACTAGAACATTTAAAGTGGTTGCTGATTTGAATAAGCTATCTACAGGAACGCATGAAGTGAATTTAAAAATTGAAAATTTAAGATCTGGTGTGAAGGCTAAGTTAAGTACGAATAAATCTACTGTAACGATTGAAAAGAAAATCTCTAAAAAATTTGAGATTAAACCGATTTTGGCTGATGAACATCAATTGGATGGAGTGACTCTGAGAAGTATCTCTAGTACACCGAAATCTGTCATCGTGACTACCGGTGCACAAACGATGAAAGAAATTGCGATTGTACAAGCTTTATTTACTTCAAATAATCCTATCTCGCAAAATATCACTAAATTAGTGAAACTAGAGGCTTTAAATGCTAAAGGCGAGAAACTAGACGTCACTTTTGATAAGGAAGAAGTAGAGGTTCATTTAGCAGTAAATCGAGTCAATAAACAAGTGAAATTAACACCTAAACAATTTGGTGATTTGCCAAGTGGTGTCAGCGGCTATCAATTCCGTTTAAATCCCGAAACAATCATGTTATCATCCAATGGTGGTGATTTAGATAAAATTGATGAGATTATCATTCCGGTGGATATTTCAGGTATTGCTCAGACTACAACAAAGGTTTATAATATACCAGTTGATAGTGCGTTTTATAGTCCGCAAAGCAATGTAACGATACGGATTGAACCAATATACACACAGGTCGATCGTAACCAAAATCTTACTGAGCAAAATACGCAAACAAATGGTGTAGCGGATGTAACGCAAGATTTACCGGAAGAGTCTGAAAGTAGTACACAAAAAGATTCGGATAAACAAGAAACTACGCAGACTACCAATGATACAAAGAATGAAAACGAAAAGAAGAATAATGATTAATTTTTAAAGTTTTAAGGAGAATTTTTATGGGTAAATATTTTGGAACAGATGGTGTACGAGGAGAAGCCAATGTTGAATTAACACCTGAATTAGCATTTAAATTAGGACGCTGTGGGGGTTATGTGCTTAGCCAACATGAGCAAGGTAAAAGACGACCAAGAGTTTTAGTGGGCCGTGATACACGTATTTCTGGTCAATTATTAGAAAGTGCATTAGTGGCAGGATTATTATCTGTTGGAATTGAAGTGTTTCAATTAGGGGTAATTACTACTCCGGGTGTTGCTTATCTAACAAGAGTGCAAGAAGCGAGTGCAGGGGTAATGATTTCTGCTTCACACAATCCAGCTCAAGATAATGGCATCAAATTTTTCGGAAATGACGGTTTTAAATTGGATGATGCGCAAGAACTTGAAATTGAAGCTTTATTAGATGCACCAGAAGATACTTTACCTCGTCCTTCAGCGCAAGGTTTAGGAACAGTTGAAGAATTTCCTGAAGGTTTGATTCGCTATGCCGGTTTCTTAGCGGATACTATTCCAGGGGACTTATCGGGATTACGGATTTGCTTAGATGGTGCAAATGGTGCAACTTCGCCTATTGTCAGCCGTCTGTTTGCCGATTTAGAAGCTGATTTTTATACAATGGGAACTTCACCAGATGGATTAAATATTAATGATGGTGTTGGCTCCACTCATCCTGAAAGTTTGGCTAAATTTGTAGTGGAAAAACAAGCAGATGCAGGATTAGCGTTTGATGGTGATGGTGACCGTATTATCGCTGTAGATGAATTAGGAAATATTGTGGATGGCGATAAGATTATGTACATCTGTGCAAAATATCTATCTGAAAAACGTCGTCTAAAAAATGATACAGTTGTTACTACTGTCATGAGTAATTTAGGTTTTAGAAAAGCCATTGAAAATATTGGTTTGAAAGATGTGATTACACAAGTAGGCGACCGTTATGTAGTCGAAGAAATGCGCAAAAATGGTTATAATTTCGGCGGTGAACAATCTGGTCATATGGTCTTTTTGGATTTCAATACAACAGGTGATGGCATGCTATCTGGTATTCAACTGCTAAATATTATGAAGGAAACTGGTAAAAAACTCTCTGAATTAGCAAGTGAAGTAGCCATTTATCCTCAAAAGTTAGTGAATTTACGTGTGACTGATAAGAATAAAGCATTAACTGATCCTGAAGTATTAGCTGTCATTGAAGAAGTTGAAAAAGAAATGGGAGATAGTGGTCGTGTCTTGGTTCGCCCATCAGGAACAGAGCCTTTGTTACGTATTATGGCAGAAGCGCCAACCGATGAATTAGTAGAAACATATGTCGATAAAATTGCCCAAGTGGTTAAACAAAGAATTGGTTTATTAGAAGAATAATTTTGAATGACTCTGAAGTGCAGTTTGCTTCAGAGTTTTTTAATTGAAAATAGTGTAACAATAAGAGATGATTTGTGAAGTTTGAACAATATAAAATAAAAGCTATAAGTATAAACAGGCTGATGTTTCGTCAATTTAAAATCACAAAGTAACAAATACGTTTAATTGATAATAAAATACATATTGATAAAATCTATATATATTACGTGTATTCATAGTTTCATAATAACATTAAATCTGTGAAAAAGTATTGATTGATAATAAATAAAGGTGTATGATGGAAAACGGATACATGATAAATGATATTAAATGAGGTGTTGTTGATGAGACGTGAAGTCCTATTTCCTAAACTAAGTACTAAAACAGACCAAGGAGTCATTACAGAATGGTTACAACCTGTTGATTCTCAAGTGAAAAAAGGAGAAGTACTTTATGAGGTTGAAACAGAAAAAGCGGTCCATGAAGTAGAAGTACCCTTTGATGGAAAAGTACTTGAAGTTAAGGTCGTCCCTGGTGATGAAGTCTTTGTTGATGATGTATTAGCAGTTTTTGAAGTGGAGTGAATAAAATGGAACAACGAGTAAAACCAAAAATTCGTTTTAATCAAGAAGCAGTCGGCCAAATGAATGGTATGCTCCATGATTTGAAATTAAATACCGTTTGTGCAGAGGCGACTTGTCCTAATTTAGGCGAATGCTTTAGTAGTGGTACCGCGACTTTTATGATTTTGGGTAAGCATTGTTCACGAAATTGTCGTTTTTGTGATGTGAGTTTTGGCCATATGGAAGAAGTGGATAAATTAGAACCGGAACATTTAGCACAAGCAACGAAACAAATGGGATTGAAACATGTAGTGATTACCAGCGTGGCACGTGATGATTTACCTGATGGTGGGGCGAGTCAATTCGTTAAATGTATTGAAGCTGTTCGTAAGTATAATCCAGACACTACTATTGAAGTCTTGATTCCTGATTTCCAAGGGGACCATGCAAGTTTAGATATGGTGATTGCGGCAAAACCTGAAATTATTAATCATAATATTGAAACTGTTGAACGGATTTCGCCAAAAATTAGACACCGAGCAACTTATAAACGCTCATTAGAAGTTTTAGCTTACATTAAAGAGCAAAATCCTGAAATTTTCACAAAAACAGGAATTATGCTTGGTTTAGGTGAGACACAAGAAGAAGTAGCTCAAGCGATGGACGATTGTTTAAATGCGAATGTAGACTTCTTTACAATTGGGCAATATTTACAACCTTCTCCTAAGCATTTCAAGCTACAAGAATATGTTTCAATGCATCAGTTTGGTGTCTACCGTCGCATGGGAATGAAAAAAGGATTTAAATTCGTTGCTAGCTCGCCACAAGTTAGAAGTTCTTATAAAGCACATGAAGCATTAGCCGCTGGTGGAGCGAGCAAATGATTTTTATTGATGCCAATTATCAAGAAGCTGCCCAATATTTTGCCTTAGAAGAGTTTTTATGTACACAAAAGCAATTTGATGACGGTGTTTTTATGTTGTGGCAAACCCGTCCAACCGTAATGTTAGGGAACTTCCAAAATAGTTTTAATGAAATACGCTTAGCTGAGATTGAGAAAAATCATGTCGACTTAGTACGTCGTAATACTGGTGGCGGCACGATTTATACAGATGAAGGAAGTCTACAATATACTTTTGTTGTGAAGTCAGCAAGTGAAATGATTGATTTTAAAACCTATATGGATAAAATTATTGAAGCTTTGCATACATTAGGGGTTGAAGTTGCATATAATAGTCGCAATGATTTAGCCATTAATGGGAAGAAAATTTCAGGGAATGCGCAATGTAATAAAGGGGAGTATACCATTCACCATGGTTCGCTTTTATATGATATGGATTTTTCGAAAATGGCAAAGTATCTGAATCCACCGAAATATAAAATCGAATCAAAGGGCATTAAATCGGTGCGTGATCGTACAGGGAATATCAGTGATTCTCTATCTGAAAAATGGGATATTGCGACATTTCGGAAAAAATTAATTGCTGAAATATTGAAAAAAGATTACCAGCCTTACCAATTGACTGTAAAAGAAGAAGTGATAGTTGAACAGTTAGCCCAAGATAAATTTAGGAGTTGGGATTGGACCTTTGGAAAGAATCCTGCTTTTACAATGGTTAAAGCGAAAAAATTTCCTGCAGGTTTCTTAGAGATATCCTTAAATATTCAACATGGAATTATCCAAAACTGTGCATTTCATGGCGATTTCTTTAGTTGTGGTGATTTGAACAATTTAGAGCAAGCTTTAGCAAATCAAACCTTTACCTACGAAACTATCAAACAAATCTTGATTGAACAAAAAGCGGATCAACTCTTTTATCAAATAACCATTGAGGAAATATTAGCCTGTATATTTGAATAGCAAAAAGGCGCGAGAAGTTCACTTTCTTGCGCCTTTTTGTAAATTGGATTATTCAACAGTTACTGATTTTGCTAAGTTACGAGGTTTATCTACATCGTATCCACGTTGGATGGTTGCGTTATAAGCTAATAACTGTGTAGGTACCACTGAAACTAAGCTAGTTAAGAACGGATGCACAGTAGGTAAAATGATTTGATCAGTTGGTTTAGCTAATTTTTCAGTTACAATCACTAAACTCTTAGCACCACGACTTTCAACTTCTTTAATGTTACCCCGTGTATGTGAACCTGTAACTTCTTCGGTAATAATCGCCATTACTGGAGTACCTTCTTCGATTAAAGCGATCGTACCATGTTTTAATTCACCAGCTGCAAAACCTTCAGCTTGCACATAAGAGATTTCTTTTAACTTTAAGGCTGCTTCCATTGAAACATAGTAGTCATTAGAACGTCCAATATAAAAGGCGTTACGAGTTGTTGCTAAAAACTCATCTGCTAAGTCTTTGATATGTTGTTTATCATTGATTAAACTATCCATCGCACTAGCAACAATTGATAATTCGTGGAATACATCAAAATCTTTGGCTGCTTGAAGTTGTTTATATTCACCAACAGCTTTTGCTAAGATAGCCATGACAGCGATTTGCCCAGTATAAGCTTTTGTTGAAGCCACAGCAATTTCAGGTCCAGCATATAATAATAAAGTATATTTAGCTTCACGAGATAAAGTTGATCCTGCCACGTTGGTAATCGTTAAAGCTGGGTGGCCTAGTTTATTTGTGGTCACTAAGACTTGACGACTATCCGCAGTTTCGCCACTTTGACTTAGGTAAATAAAGAATGGTTTTTCAGATAATAACGGCATATCATAAGCAAATTCACTAGATAAATGAACTTCAACTGGAATATTGGTTAGTTTTTCAATTAGTGTTTTTGCACTCCAACCAGCGTTATTACTTGTACCGCAAGCAACGATATAAATCCGGTCACTTTGCGCAAATTCTTTCACTAAGTTTTCGTCGATGTTTACTTGATGATTTTCACATTGGTATTCTTGTACAAGACGACGCATAACAGTTGGTTGTTCGTCGATTTCTTTTAACATGTAGAAAGGATAAGTTCCTTTTTCAATGTCTGTAATATCTACTTGGGTTTTAAAACTATCACGTATTACTTTTTGACCATCTTGTTTTTCTATTGCTACTGAATCCGCAGTAACGGTAACCATTTCGCCGTCTTCAATTTCTACAAAAGTGTCTGTCTGGTCTAAAACAGCTAAAGCATCTGAACAGATTACATTAAAGCCATCACCTAGACCGATTAATAATGGACTTTTATTTTTGGCAACGTAAATTGTTTCACGGTCGTTTTTATCGATTAAACCAAAAGCATAAGATCCTTTAATAATCCCTAAAGCTTTACGGAACGCTTCTTTAGTCGTTAAGTTGTCGCGGTTTTTTAATTCTTCCACTAAATGTACAGCAATTTCTGTATCTGTTTGACCTAAGAAAGTATGCTCACTTAAGTAAGTTTGATGAATTTCTTCAAAGTTTTCGATAACGCCATTGTGTACGAGAACTAATTGACCTGATTGTGAGGCATGAGGGTGGGCGTTGGCTTCAGTTGGCTCACCATGTGTTGCCCAACGTGTATGACCAATTCCGATATTCCCTGTCACTTCTGGTGTTACTTTATCTTCTAAGTTTTTAATGCGTCCTGGTGATTTTACAAGATGAGTATGTGTTTCATCGCAAACAAATAAACCGGCTGAATCATAACCACGATATTCTAAGCGATGTAAACCATTTAAGATGACGCGTTCTGCTTGATTTTTTCCTACAATTCCTACAATACCACACATAATTTAGAAACCTACCTTTGATTTTTTTATTTATAATAAATTGGTATAGATGATTTTTGTTTTGTTTGTTTGTTAACAAAAGCTAATGCAATCATAATTCAAACGAAAAAAATTGTCAACACTTTTTTAAATTTAATAATTGGTATATATGTATACAAGCGTTGTTTTGTCCTATAATTAATTTGTGGTATAATAAAGAAAAACGCTTTAGATAAATAGCGAGAAAGGGAAAATAGATGAAGACGATACGATTAAAAGATTTAAAAGAACGAATCAATCAATTATCTGTTAAATATCAACTGACAGATGATACACCAATCTTTTTAGATACCGGTTGGGAAAGTTTGCAAGAAATTGAATCTGAACTGATACAAGTAGTAAGTGTAGAATTGTTTGAAATAGAGGATATGATCAGCGGTGAAAAATTTTCAGGTTTTAAGCAAGCTGTAGATACTGAGCAAAAAGCATTAATCATTAAACAAGAATTATAGAGGTGACTTATGAATAAAAGAAGATGGATTGCAGTATTAATTGCGATAGGTGTGGCATTAATTAGTTTAACTGGCATTGCAATCAATAGTGTAAATGACAGTCAAGAGGAATCATTATCAAGTTTAATAAATAGTCAAGAAACATTAAAAGAAAACATCATTACGCCAGGAAATAGTAGTCAAAAAATTGCTAAAATTACCATTGATGGAGTAATCGCTGATACACAAAATAGTAGTATATTTTCAAGTAGCGGCTATAATCATCAACAAACATTAGAAATGATTAAAAAGATTGATAATGATGATACTGTAAAAGCCGTACTATTAGAAGTGAATTCTCCAGGTGGTGGTGTGTATGAAAGTAGTGAATTAGCAAAATCCTTACAAAAATTACAAGCGCATCATAAACCCATCTATGTTAATATGAAAAATATGGCAGCAAGTGGGGGGTATTATATCTCAGCAGCGGCAGATAAGATTTATGCTAGTGAAGAGACAGTGACAGGTTCTATTGGAGTGATTATGTCTGGAATGAATTATGCTTCACTTTTAGAGAAATTAGGTGTGAAAGATCAAACTTATAAGAGTGGCGCGTTAAAAGATATAGGGTCATCAACGCGTGCCACCACACCTGAAGAAGCAAAAGTCATGCAAGAACATGTTGATCGTGCCTATAGTCGTTTTGTCGATGTGGTAAGTAAAGGGCGTAAAATGGATATCGATACGGTGAAAAAACTAGCAGATGGTCGGATTTATGATGGTTTACAAGCAAAGGAAAATGGTTTGGTTGATGAAATTGGCTTTGAAGAAGATTGCCTAGCTGATTTACAAAAAAAATATGACTTAAAAGACGCGCAAGTCATTGAATACACAACAAATACACCAAATTTCCTTGCTAGTTGGTTAAACCAAGCTAAAACGAATTTACTTAAGCCACAAGCTAGTACTGAAGACACAGTGAAGGCGATTGTTCAAGTGATTGGTACACCGCAAGCTCCTAAAGCGATGTATTATTATGGAGGGTAGGTGATACGATGTTTTTTAGTCAAACCAAAACATTGAAAAACATAGCTACTAACAAGAAACCAAAACATCCAAATCAGTATCCAGCTGATTACTATGCTGGATTTTGGATTCGTTTTTGGGCTTTCTTAACAGACGTCTTTTTGATTGCTTGTATCAAAGGGTTAATCTTTACCTGGTTGGCACGTTTCAATTTGCCAATGGATAATCCTTATGTCAATTTTATTGGTGGTTCGTGTATCTATCTTGCTTACTTTATTTTGCTAACTAGATACAATGATGGTCAGACGATTGGAAAAATGATTTTTGGCATTAAGGTGGTTAGTTTTACTGAAAAAGAGCTAACTTGGAGTACCGTCTTAATACGTGAAGGGGCAATGCGTTTTATTTTTAGTGTGAAACCTCTTTTCTTATTAGGCTATCTTGTCTGCGCCTTTACACCGGATAAAACGCATATCGGCGACTTTTTTGCTCAAACCGGAGTCGTTACTTTAAAAATGATTCGACAACCTAAAAAATATCATTTAGCCAAACAGGTGAAGTATGAACAAACAAATGTTTAATCAAGATGGAGCTTTATTTGCGGACTTTGAAGAAGCCAAACAAACGCGCAACTTCTTACTTGCAGAACAGTTAGCACAAAAGATCTATCAAAAATATCCTTCATTAGATAATCATTATCGCCTAGTTGATTTATATCTCATGCAAGATTTTCAACAAAAAGCTTATGAAGTAGCATTGGAAGAACAAGACAATTATGAACGTTCAGCAAAATATTTACCTCAATATACACAACTGAGCGTTATGAATTATGCATTCTTATATGCTCGGCGACTATTGTTACGCAATAATTTTCCAGATGATGCGTTAGATGAGCTGAACAAACAATTAACAAGTGCGGAAAAATTTTATGCAAGTATCTATGTCCATAAATTGCAAGAAAAATATGAGCAATGGCAAGCGGCTTTTGCAAATGTTCGACCAATTTTTAATCATGAGTTTCAACTTTTGATAAGTCAAATGCCACTTTCTACTTTTCAAACAATTATCCAAGAGTTATTGCCCAACGCGCAGAATCCATTTCTGATTGCTAAAACATGTGAACTTGTGAATCAACTTGAATTGTCGATGGATATCTATTTAAAAGATGTATTTACTGAGGAAAAAATAAGGATAGCAAGCTCTGCGTTAACAGCTCCTAATCAACAGCCTTTTATGAAAGCTTGTGAGCAAATTTTAGCACAAAGTTTGGCCAATGAAGATGTCGCATTATATGAGATGTTACACGAGCATATGAAGCAACAATTGGCACTGACTTATCCGTTTACACCACCTATTTCTGCAAAGGATTATATACGCTTGACAGTTCAGCTTTATCAAACAGGGCGGATATCTGAAAAAGAAGATATAGCAACGATCGAGCAATTCCAACTCATTCAGGAAAAATACCAAAAAATCATTCAAAACTTGCTTTAATCTCGAAAATTATTGAAAAAAACACGGAACTAAGATGAAAATGGTTTACAATTTTGCGCGGTTAGTGTAATATTTAAAGGTATGCATGAATCATATTCATCAAAAATGTAAAGATAAAATCGGAGGGAAATATATGACTGCAACTTTTGAAAAAACAGCCACTAACGAAGGTGTGCTAACGTTTTCAATTCCTCAAGAAGAAATTCAACAAGGATTAACAATCGCATTTAACAAAGTAAAAGGAAATTTAAATGTTCCTGGATTCCGTAAAGGGAAAGTCACTCGCCAAGTATTTAACCGTATGTTTGGTGAAGAAGCTTTATATGAAGATGCTTTAAATGCTGTTTTACCAAAAGCTTACGATGCTGCTGTGGCTGAAGCTGGTTTAGACGTTGTTGCTCAACCAAAAATCGATGTAAAAAGCATGGAAAAGGGTCAAGATTGGGTAATCACTGCTGAAGTAACTGTAAAACCTGAAGTAAAATTAGGTGAATACAAAAACTTAACAGTCGCTAAACAAGAACGCGAAGTAACAGACGCTGATGTTGAAGAACGTTTGAATCAAAAACGTAATCAACTAGCTGAATTAGTAGTTGTTGAAGAACCAGCTAAAAAAGGAGACACAGTTGTTATTGACTTTGAAGGATTCAAAGACGGTGTTGCTTTTGAAGGTGGAAAAGGTGAAAACTACGCTCTAGAATTAGGTTCAGGTTCATTCATTCCTGGTTTTGAAGATCAATTAGTTGGTGCTAAAGCTGGTGATGATGTGGAAGTGAAAGTAACATTCCCTGAAGATTACCAAGCTGAAGATTTAGCTGGCCAAGAAGCTATCTTCAAAGTAAAAGTACACGAAGTTAAAGAAAAAGAATTACCAGAATTAGATGACGAATTTGCTAAAGATGTTGACGATGAAGTTGAAACTTTAGACGAATTAAAAGCAAAAATCCGTGAAGAATTAACTGCAACTAAAGCTAGTCAAGCGCAAGAAGCTGTGCATGATGAAGCATTACGTAAAGCTGTAGAAAATGCAGAAGTGGTTGAATTACCACACGTTATGGTTCATGATGAAGTACATCGTGCAATGGATGAATTCTTAAACAATATGCAACGTCAAGGAATCTCTCCAGAAATGTACTATCAATTAACTAACTCTACTGAAGCTGACCTTCACAAACAATTCGAACAAGATGCAGAATTACGTGTGAAAACAAATCTTGTAATCGAAGCAATCGTGAAAGCTGAAAACTTAGAAGCTACAGAAGAAGAAATTGAAAAAGAAATCGCTGAATTAGCAGAAACTTACAATATGCCTGTAGATCAAGTAAAACGTTTATTAACTACTGATATGCTTTCACACGATATTACTATGAAGAAAGCTATTGATTTAGTAACTTCTACAGCTGTCGAAGCTTAATAACAAGACTCGTTAGGCGGAAAATACGGTAAGAGGGTTTATCAGTATTTTTCCGCCTTTTTCATGCAAATTTTAAGTTTTATTTAAAACAGGTTTCATTCATTCGCTTTTTTTAGCATATCAAGCATAATAAGATTATCTTTATTATTTGGGGGAACAAATGTTACAAACAGTTATTGATACGTTAAAACATGTCTTAAGTCCGGAAATCATTATCTTTATTATCTCGCTTTTACCAATTTTAGAATTACGAGGGGGCTTAATTGCTGCTTCGTTGCTTGGAATTCCTTGGCTAAAAGCAAGTATAATTTGTGTAATCGCCAATTTTATTCCTATTCCTTTTATTATTTTATTTATTGAAAAAATTTTAGATTATCTTTCAGTAAAAGGACCGATTAAAAAGTTTGCCAAAGCGATTACTGAAAAAGGACGATGTAAAGGAAAAGAGTTAACCGAAAAATATCCAAATAGTGTGTTGTTAGGGATTTACTTATTTGTTGCGATTCCGCTGCCAGGTACAGGTGCATGGACAGGCGCATTAATTGCTGCTCTTTTAGGTTTACCTCCTAAAAAATGTATTTTACCAATTGGCCTAGGAATTTTGACGGCTTGCTGTATTATGCTTAGTCTGACTTATCTATTGCCTGGAGTGTTTGGATTCTAGTTTTGAAATTCATTGAATGGTTAAATGCTTTGAAATATAAGTACTCTTACTTTTTATTTCAAAGCATTTATGATAATATTTTCATATAGCCATTTAATGCTACATAGTTTTTAAAAGGAGTGTTGTTAATCCATGAGCGATAACCAACATAGTCACGATACGGTTCGTTGTTCATTTTGTGGAAAATCACAAGCAGAAGTACGCAAGATTGTAGCCGGACCAGGAGTATATATATGTAACGAGTGTGTCGAGTTATGTAAAGATATTATTGACGAAGATTTTTATGAAGAAGTGGTACGTGAATTTACGGATGTACCTAAACCAAAAGAAATCTTGGAAGTATTAAATGAGTATGTGATTGGTCAAGATTTTGCCAAACGTGCTTTATCGGTTGCTGTATACAATCATTATAAACGAATCAATGCGATGGAAAATTATGAAGATGAAGTGGAATTACAAAAGAGTAATATCTGCTTGATTGGACCAACTGGATCAGGTAAGACATTTTTAGCTCAAACTTTAGCACGTACCATCGATGTCCCATTTGCGATTGCTGATGCGACAAGTCTGACAGAAGCTGGATATGTTGGCGAAGATGTTGAAAATATCTTACTAAAATTATTGCAAGCAGCTGATTTTAATGTGGAGCGTGCCCAACGTGGGATTATCTATATTGATGAAATTGATAAAATTGCCAGAAAGAGTGAAAATGTCTCAATTACTCGTGATGTTTCTGGTGAAGGGGTACAACAAGCCTTGCTTAAAATATTAGAAGGGACAGTTGCTTCTGTTCCTCCTCAAGGTGGTCGTAAACATCCCCATCAAGAAATGATTCAAATTGATACGACGAATATTTTGTTTATCGTTGGTGGTGCTTTTGATGGCATTGAAACAATCGTTAAGAATCGGATGGGTGAAAAAACGATTGGATTTGGTACTTCAAACAAGAAATTAAATGAAAATGAAAGTATCATGCAACATATTATTCCAGAAGATTTGCTAAAATTCGGTTTGATTCCTGAATTTATCGGACGTTTACCAGTGATGACTGCATTGGAAAAACTTACGGTGGATGATTTGGTTCGTATCTTAACTGAGCCAAAAAATGCCTTAGTGAAGCAATATCAAAAATTACTTGCACTAGATCATACAGAATTGGAATTCGAACGTGAAGCTTTAGAAGCCATTGCCAAAAAAGCGATTGAACGTAATACTGGTGCACGTGGCTTACGTTCGATTATTGAAGGCATTATGCTTGATGTCATGTTTGAAATTCCTTCTGATGATACAATTGAAAAAGTGATTATCACCAAAGAAGCTGCTTTGGAAGAAGGTAAACCAAAAATCATTTATTCTGAACAAAAAGCTGGATAAATGTGCAATACGAGGTTGGCAAAATTGTCAGCCTCTATTTTTTAGAAATCTAATTTAGAAAGGGATGAAAGGATGAAAGTTCATTCAGCTGAAATTATTATTAGTGCTGTGGCCCCAAAGCAATATCCGGATACCGACCTACCAGAAATCGCTCTGGCAGGACGTTCCAATGTGGGGAAGAGTTCATTTATCAATACATTAATTGACCGAAAAAACCTTGCAAGAACTTCCTCTAAACCAGGGAAAACTCAGACGCTTAATTTTTATTTGATTGAAAATTGCTTGCATTTTGTCGATGTACCAGGCTATGGGTATGCAAAAGTCTCAAAAACTGAACGAGCAAAATGGGGAAAAATGATAGAAACCTACTTAACACAACGAGAACAGTTAAGAGCGGTGGTATCATTAGTTGATATGCGTCATGAGCCAACACAAGACGATATTCAAATGTATCAATTTTTGAAGTATTATGAAATTCCAGTTATCGTGGTTGCGACAAAGGCCGATAAAATTCCTCGTGGTAAATGGAATAAACACGAAAGCATGATTAAAAAAGCGCTGGAATTTGAAAAAGAGGATACCTTTATTGTTTTTTCATCAGTGACGAAACAAGGGAAAGAAGAAGCTTGGCAGGCAATCGAAGCATTAAGCGGGTTAAGTAAATAAGCAATTAAGAGTGTGGAAAATCCATGCTCTTTTTTTATTCGTCTCGATTATATTTTCCAATCGCTCCTTTCATTGCATTACAAATGGTTTAATGTTGAATTTATTCAACGAAATAATAAGGGGTAAATCGTATGGCCAAACAAACAGAGCTATATAGAATACAGCAAGATTTAGCGGATTTACTTGCGGCTATCGGGGATGAAATACGTTAAGAGCTGATTTAAGCAATGTTTGAATTTCCTTGTGAGCAAGAAGTTGGTGCAAGAGTGGTGTAGTTACCGAAAAAACACATTTAAGTCGCCTACCGTATCAAATATTTAAAACGAGGAAGCCAATCCAATTTAGGCTTCCTCGATTCGCTTATTTGTCTGCTTTTTCTTTTTTTTCAGTTTTTGTTTTAGGATTTAAGAAGCGTTCGATGTCAACTTCTTCTTTCTTTTCTTTTAAATCATTTGGAAGAACAATAAATTCTTCTAACTTCTTTTCTAAAAAATCATCTTTTTGAAATTTTAAGCCCATTTTTCTCACCTCGACTCATTTCCTTCATTGTATCAAACCTTTTTGCAAAGTGCATCATTTTTTCCATAAAGTAAT
>DWVH01000009.1 GCA_019120335.1 Candidatus Enterococcus stercoripullorum | reverse complement strand
AAGAAATAAATCATAATATTTTGTAAAAAGAAGGATACTCCAATCGCCGTAATCAAAGCAGAAATACGTGTTGATTTTCTCAAAGGACGATAAGCTAAAAATTCAATGGTTACACCTAAAAAAGCACAGGCAATCATTGAAATAATCATTGCTGGGAAAAAACCAATTCCCGTATTATTTAATAGGAAATAGCCAATAAAACTACCAATCATATAAATCTCACCATGGGCAAAGTTAATCAACTTGATGATTCCATATACCATGGTGTAACCTAAGGCTAATAAAGCATAGATACTTCCCAGGAACAAACCATTTATTAATTGTTGAATGATTGCTTCCATATTGCAAATCTCTCTTTCTATATAAAGTTTAAAAGAAGGAGGCTGACCTGAGCCAGACCTCCGCTTTCATTATTTTGCATTGATGGTTTCTGCAGATGATTCTTTACCATCTGTTAAGCCAAGAATTACAAGTGATTTTTCAGGGTTGTGGTTCTTATCAATTGTCATTGTACCAGTAACACCTTCAAAATCTTTCAAGTTAGCTAAGCCTTTTTGAATGGCTGCAGAGTCTGCTGATTTTTGATCTTCAATTGCTTGTTTAATCATGTATAGTGAATCATAAGCTAAAGCGTTAAATGTTGAAGGTTCAGCATTGTATTTTGCTTTATAAGCTTCAATAAACGCAGGTACTTTATCAGTTGCTGGTGCTTTGGTAGAGAAGTGCGTACTATAAAATACATTGTTTACATTTTGTGCTCCAGCTGTTTGTACCATCTTTTCATCACCAAAACCATCTGCACCGATGATTGGTTGCGTAATTCCTAATTCACGAGCTTGTTTAATGATTAAACCAGCTTGTGTGTAATAACCAGGAACATAAATAGCATCAAAATCTTTCCCTTTAAGTTTTGTTAATACTGCTTGGAAATCCTTATCATCTTGCGTGAAGTTTTCTTCTAGAACAATATCGCCTTTATATTCTTTCTTGAAAGCTTTGGTTAATCCAATTGCATAATCACTTGAATTATCTGCCAAAATTGCTACTTTTTCAGCTTTTAATTTATTTGTTGCATAATCAGCTAACATAATTCCTTGGAAACTATCTTGGAAACATGAACGGAAAACATATTTCTGAACATCTTTACCATTTAAGGTAATAGAATCGTCAGTTGCAGAAGGTGAAATGACTGGCACCTGTGCTTTCGTCATATTAGGAATAACTGTTTTTATTGCTCCTGATGTAGCAGGTCCAATGACTGCAACAACTTTATCATTCGTAACTAAGTTCGCTGCGACCGTTGCTGCTTCATTATTGTCAGATTTATTATCTTTGACAACCAACTTCACTTTTTTACCTAAAATACCGCCGTCTTTGTTAATCTGTTCGGCTGCTAATTCAACCCCATTTTTTTCAGCATTACCATAGGCTGCTACTCCACCAGATAACTCAAGGTTTACCCCAATTTTAATGGTGTCACCGGATTGTTTGTTTCCACCACCGCCAGTAGCTCCTTTACCGCCACCTGGCGCAGCGCTACATGCTGAAAGCAATACTAAACCTGCTACTAAATAAGCTAATTTTTTCATCTTCATCCTAGTTGTCCTCCCTTAATACCATTTAGGATATGTCAACAATATACATAAAAATTTTCTAATTGTCAACAGAATTTTCAGAAAATTTATTATTTTAGAAAATATGTTTTAATTCGGAAAAATATACACAATTTAAAAGCGTTTACAAAAAAAGACCAACAAAATCCTAATCCTTATAATTAGGACGATGTTGATCCTTTGTATTGCGCTTCAATGAAAATGTTAAAGGCACATAATCGACACCACCCTTAACAAATGGATGACATCTTAAAATTCTTGCTATCCCCATTAATGTTCCTTTAAATGCCCCGTGAACTTTAATCGATTGAATCATATAGTTTGAACAGGTTGGATGATAGCGACAACTCGGCGGAAATAATGGGGAGATAAAGCGTTGGTAACCACGTACAATTGTAATCAGTATTTTTTTCATTTATTTTTCCTCCAACTATAAAAATTGACTAGTAAGCACCCCTACTAGCCAATCTTCTTATTTTACTTCAAAAAATCAAAAATATGGTGCCAGATAGCTGGATTTAACACTTCAAGTGGATGTCCATCCCCGATAATACCATAACCAATCATTAAACCGACAAAGAATAACACCACTGCTAAAATAAATACAAAAAATATTTTCAATAAAACATTTCTAATATAGCGAGTATTTTTCATTATGCTTTCCTTTTACGCATTCACTTTTTCTTTTTCAGCTAACTTTTCATCAATATCTACACGAATAACATCAGCACCTAAAGCACGTAATTTTTCATGGAATTTATAATAGCCACGATCTAAATATTTCAAATTACGGACACGCGTTCTACCTTTGGCTTTTAAACCAGCAAGAATTAAAGCCGCTGCCGCACGCAAATCCGTGGCATAGACTGTTGCACCTTGCAATTCATGACCGCCTTCAATACATGCCACAGAACCATCAATTTTCACATGAGCATTCATTCTGCGCATCTCTTCTAAATGTTGGAAACGATTTTCAAAAACTGTTTCGGTTACAAAGCTATTTCCTTTTGCTATTAATTGGATAGCTGTCATCTGAGCTTGCATATCTGTTGGGAAACCTGGGTGAGGTAATGTCTTCACATCAGTAGGCTTTAAGTCTTTTGGACCAATAACCCGTAACCCTTCTTCAACTTCAAATATTTTCGCACCCATCTCCATCAATTTAGAAATTAATGGACGATTATGTTCTGAAATGGCGTCATTAATAATGACATCACCACCGGTCATCGCAGCAGCAACCATAAATGTACCTGCTTCGATACGGTCTTGAACAATTGAATGAGTGACACCGTGTAAATGATCAACACCTTCAATACGCATACTTTCTGTACCTGCACCATAGATTTTCGCACCCATTTTATTTAAAATATTCGCTAAATCAACAATTTCAGGCTCACGCGCAACATTTTCGATAATGGTTGTTCCTTTTGCTTTAACTGCAGCCATCATAATATTTTGAGTTGCACCCACACTAGGAAAATCCAAATAAATATGAGCACCATGCAGTTCATCCGCCACTGCTTCAATATATCCTTCTGCTTGATTAATGGTTGCACCTAATGCTTGAAACCCCTTAAGATGTAAATCAATTGGACGCTTACCAATTGCACAACCACCGGGCATCGCAACTTTAGCATGCCCATTTCTCGCCAATAAAGGCCCCATAACAACAATTGAAGCGCGCATTTTACTAACATATTCATAAGGTGCTTCAATAGCTAATTCATTTGTTGCATCTATTACTACTTGATTATTATCTTCATTAAAAGTTAAATCTACATTTAAATGACGTATCACTTCATTCATTGTAAACACATCTGAAAGAATTGGTACATTGTTTAATACCGTATGCCCTTGATCCGCTAGAAGACTTGCAGCTAAAATGGGAAGAACCGCATTCTTAGCTCCTTCTATTTTTACTGAACCTTTAAGAGCATTACCTCCTTGAACGATAATTTCTTCCATTATATTCGTCCCCTCCAAAAATACACTACCCTTTACTGCAATCGAGCAATAAAAAGATTTTTCGACAATTGTAAAATCTCAAAGAAAAAACTACTTACTAGGTAACCAAGACCTATAGCAAGAAGTAACATGAACACCCTAATTTGGCCGGTCTTTTGCTTTTTAAATAGCGTTTGCAAATTCAGTGACTGCAAAGACCAAAACGTCAAATATATCCAAATGAGATGACTTACAAAACGTACAATCTGTTCAATACTATTATTTAACATGTTACCTCCTATTTATTTAACATTCTTATGATACATTATTTTTTCATGAAAAGCAATCACTTACCTTTTTTCAAAAAATACATTCATCACTTCGATAATACGATAAGATTAAAGACCTACACTTTGAAAAAGCAACTTTTGAGTTTCAATAATTTACAAAACGTTCAAAATTCTGTATCATAAAGTATATAAATTTTGGAGGGATCTTCATGTCTGAGCAACAACATTCATATACAGAAGAACAAATCGAAGCAATTAAAGAGAAAATCTTAACTGCTTTGGAAACAGTTATCGACCCAGAACTAGGGATTGATATCGTAAACTTAGGATTAGTTTATGAAGTGGAATTTAATGGTACAACCGGTGAAACGGTAATTAAAATGACTTTAACCACAATGGGCTGTCCACTAGCAGATATCTTAACTGATAATATTCATGATGCTTTAGAAGAAGTAGAAGAAGTCAAAAGTGTCGATGTCAAACTTGTGTGGTATCCAGCTTGGACAACTGATCGAATGAGTCGATATGCTAGAATCGCCCTAGGAATCCGCTAGTTAAACGAACAAAAAGACTTGAGCCCAAATACAGGGTCTCAAGTCTTTTTTTATTGGTGTTGCGATACCTTCAATCGATTCATAGCACGATGTAACATAACTTCGGCACGTTTCAATGTATCACTATCTTTATTTTCTTTTGCCTCTTGAATTAATCGTTCAGCGCGTTGTTTTGCTCTTTGTGCGCGTGGTATATCGATATCACGTTCACGCTCAGCACTATCCGCTAAAATGGTCACGACATTATCACGGACTTCCATAATTCCACCATTTACAGCAATCCAATCAACGTGCGTATCAGAGTCAGTTCGCTTAACCCTAACTTCATCAATAGTTAATGGAACGATAATTGGTGCATGGTTTGCCAAAATCCCAATTTCGCCAGTTGGTGTCTTAGCAACAACAATAGCTGCATGATGGTCATAAACAAGTCCTGCTGGTGTGACAACTTGAACAGTTATACTATTTTCCATAGGACACCTCTTTCTAGTATCCTAGTGTTTTCGCTTTTTCAACAACGTCTTCAATACGACCAACACTACGGAAAGCTTCTTCTGGTAAGTGGTCATACTTACCTTCTAAAATTTCCTTAAAGCCTTTAATAGTTTCAACAACTGGCACATATGAACCAGGTTGACCAGTAAATTGTTCAGCTACGTGGAAGTTTTGTGATAGGAAGAATTGAATACGACGAGCACGTGCAACTAACACTTTTTCGTCATCAGATAATTCATCCATCCCTAAAATAGCAATGATATCTTGTAATTCACGATAACGTTGTAAAACATGTTGTACTTCACTTGCAACTTCATAGTGTTCTTCACCAACAATCTCTGGTGATAAAGCACTTGAACTTGAAGCAAGTGGGTCAACGGCAGGATAAATCCCTTGTTCTGTCAATTTACGCTCTAAGTTAGTTGTAGCATCTAAGTGCGCAAAGGCAGTTGCTGGTGCAGGGTCAGTATAGTCATCGGCTGGGACATAAATCGCTTGAATAGAAGTGATAGAGCCCTTCTTAGTTGAAGTGATACGTTCTTGTAATTGACCCATTTCTGTAGCCAATGTAGGTTGATAACCCACGGCAGATGGCATACGACCAAGTAAGGCTGATACTTCAGAACCCGCTTGAGTGAAACGGAAGATGTTATCGATAAATAGCAACACATCTTGTCCTTCTACATCACGGAAATATTCAGCAATCGTTAACCCAGTTAAAGCAACACGCATACGAGCTCCAGGTGGTTCGTTCATTTGACCAAACACCATGGCAGTTTTTTCAATAACTCCTGAATCACGCATTTCATGATACAAGTCATTTCCTTCACGTGTACGTTCACCAACACCGGTAAATACAGAAATCCCACCATGTTCTTGTGCAATATTATGGATTAATTCTTGGATTAAAACGGTTTTACCTACTCCGGCACCCCCGAATAGACCAACTTTACCACCTTTTAAATATGGTGCTAATAGATCAATAACTTTAATCCCTGTTTCTAAAATTTCAGTACTTGTACTTAAGTCTTCAAATTTTGGTGCAGCTTTATGAATTGCAGAACGATCTGCATCTTGTGCAAATGGTTCTTGCATATCAATCGTATCCCCTAAAACGTTAAAGACACGTCCTAGCGTTTCTTTACCAACCGGAACTGAAATTGGTTTACCAGTATCGACAACTTCCATCCCACGTTGTAAACCATCCGTTGATTCCATGGCAATTGTACGAATGATGCCATCACCTAATTCTAAGGCAGCTTCTAGCACAATTTTACTTTTTTGTTCATCATTTTTATAGACCAATAAGGCGTTGTTGATATCAGGTAATTCTTGACTTTTAGAAAAATCTACGTCAACAACTGGCCCAATGACTTGAACAATTTTGCCTGAACTCATTTATTTTCCTCCACTCATTCTCGAAATTATTCTAAGGCAGCCGCGCCACCAACAATTTCGGTAATTTCTTGGGTAATAGCCCCTTGACGTGCACGGTTATATGCAATAGTTAAATCATCGATAATCTTCGTTGCGTTATCTGTCGCAGTCTTCATCGCAGTCATTCCTGCAGCGTGTTCTGCTGTTTTCGCATCCACAATTGCCCCATAAATCAAGCTTTCAGCGTATTGTGGTAAGAGTTGATTTAATATCGCGTCTTTCGAAGGTTCAAAGATGTATTCTTGTTCGTATTCTTTCTTTTGATCTGGATCCAAGTCTGAAATAGGTAACATTTTTTCAACACGGAACTGACTAGTCAATGAATTCACGTGATGATTATAACAAACGTATAATTCATCAAAAACTTCATTTTGATACATTGTCGTTGCCATATGAACAATCTTACGTACTTCTTCAAAGCTTGGTTGATCGGACAAGTTACGTAATTCGTAAGCTAGTGATATGCCTCTAGATTTGAAAAACTCAGCCCCAGTTGCACCAATAGAAATCACGACATAATCTTCTTTATTCTCATGATCTTTTTCAAAAATAGCCATCATTTGTTTTAGAATCGAGCTGTTATAACCACCAACTAAACCACCATCAGAAGTAATAACGATATAGCCAGTCTTCTTAACAGGACGCGTAATTAGCATACTGTTATAGTCCAAACTGTTCGCATTCTTATTATCTTCAATAGCTAAGATTTGTTGCGCAGCTAAGTGCGTTACAACCTCACGCACTTTTTCCGCATAAATTTGAAACTGGCGAGAATGCGATTCCGATTTAGTTAATTTAGCTGCCGAAACCATGTGCATCGCTTTCGTAATTTGGCTTGTTTTTTTCGTAGAGGTAATTCTTTGCTTGATCTCGTTTAAAGATGCACCCATTTCAATTCACCTCATTAATTTTGTGCATTTACCATTTCTGCAATGCGTTCTTTTTTAGACTGTTGCGCATCCAATGTTTCTTTATATGAATCTCTGAATTCACCAATTGCTTTTTTCAATTCGTCCTCATCAGGTAAGTCTTTTGTGGTACGAATCGTTTCAAACAAGTCATTATGGTTAGCTTCCATATATTCAAATAATTCACTTTCAAAACGTAAAATATGATCAACAGGAATCGCATCAAGGAATCCTTTGGTTAATGCATATAAAATCACAACTTGTTTTTCAACAGGTAGTGGCGCATGTAATTTTTGTTTTAAAATTTCGACTGTACGACGACCACGATTTAATTTTGCTTGTGTCGCTGCGTCTAAATCAGAACCAAATTGGGTAAATGCTTCTAACTCACGATAACTTGCTAAGTCCAAACGTAATGTACCAGCAACTTTTTTCATCGCTTTAATTTGGGCAGAACCCCCAACACGAGAAACTGAAAGTCCTGCAGCAACCGCCGGACGAATACCTGAATAGAATAAATCAGATTCTAAGAAAATTTGGCCATCAGTGATTGAAATCACATTTGTTGGAATATATGCAGAAATATCTCCTGCTTGTGTTTCAACAAATGGTAAAGCGGTCATTGAACCGCCACCTAATTCATCACTTAGTTTAGCCGCACGTTCTAATAGACGAGAATGTAGATAGAAAACATCCCCTGGGTAAGCTTCACGACCTGGTGGACGACGCAATAGTAAAGATAATTCACGATAGGCAACGGCTTGTTTTGATAAGTCATCAAATACAATCAACACATGTTTACCGTTATACATGAATTCTTCACCCATCGCAGTTCCAGCATAAGGTGCGATGTATAATAATGGTGCTGGTTGAGAAGAACCCGCAGCTACAACAATTGTATAGTCTAACGCACCATATTTACGTAAAGTTTCTACTTGTGCACGTACAGTTGAATCTTTTTGACCAATCGCAACATAGATACAAATCATATCTTGTCCTTTTTGGTTGATAATTGTGTCTATCGCAATTGAAGTTTTACCAGTTTTACGGTCACCAATAACTAATTCACGTTGGCCGCGTCCAATTGGTACTAAGGCATCAATCGCTTTTAAACCTGTTTGCATTGGTTCATGAACAGATTTACGTTGCATAACACCTGGTGCCATTGCTTCAACTGGGCGTGTTTTTGTCGTTTCGATAGGTCCTAAGCCGTCAATTGGTTGACCTAATGGATTTACGACACGTCCAATTAATGCTTCACCAACTGGCACTTCCATAATACGACCAGTACGTTTTACTTTATCTCCTTCACGAATGGTTTCAAAATCACCTAAAATGATGATACCAACATCATTTGACTCTAAGTTTTGAGCCATCCCGAATGAGCCATTTGAAAATTGTAGAAGTTCACCACTCATAGCATTTTCTAAACCATGAGCACGAGCGATTCCGTCACCGACATAAGTAACAGTTCCCACTTCTTCAACAGAAAGTTCATTTTGATAATTTTTAATTTGCTCTTTGATTAAAGCACTAATTTCTTCTGCCTTAATGGCCATCGAATTCACCTCTTTAACTACTCTTATAGTAATTTCGCTTTAATATTTTCTAATTGTGTCTTTAAACTACCATCGATGACTTGATGATTTGTCTCCACAATTACTCCACCAATAATTGATGGATCGACTATTTCTTTTAGCTCAGCCGATTTCAAGCCAAATTTTGCGAGTATTTTTTCTTCTAATTTTGCCTTTTGTTGTGCACTTAAAGGAACAGCAGTAATCACAGTACCTTCAAGAATTGCAAACTCTTCGTTATATAATTTCGTAAAGGAATCGACAATGTATGGAAATTCAACAAATCTCGAATTTTCAAAAATCACTTGTACAGATTCTTTTACTAAATTAGTGCAATCTTTGGTTAAAACATCAACAATGGCTTGTTTTTTTGTTATATCCAAACGCACATCGGTTAACAAAAGACCAATTTCAGGCATTTTTTCAAAGATGCTTTTTAATTCTAATAATTCTTGATGGGTCTGCGCTAAGCAATCATTTTCGACCGCCAATTCAAAAATAGCTTTACCATAGCGTTTGCCAACTTCATACTTACTTAGTTTCATGATTTGCACTCAATCCTTCAATATATTGATTGATTAAGGCTTCATGCGTTTCAGTAGAGATTTCTTTATTTAAGATTTTTTCAGCAATTTGAATACTTAATAATGCTACATCATCTTTAATTGCATTCATCGTATGTTCACGTTCTTGAGAAATATCCGCTTGAGCTTTTTCTTTTAAGCGAGAAACTTCTAATTGTGTTTCACGAAGAATGTTTTGACGGCTTTGTTCTCCACTGTCTTTGGCATTTTTGATAATATCTGCCGCTTCAGAGCGTGAATTCATCAATTGCTCTTGACGTTTTTGTTCTAACGCTTGAGCATTGACTCTTGATTTCTCCGCATTATCCAAGTCATCAGAAATCTTTTTCGCCCGCTTGTTCATCATATCAGCAACAGAATCCCAAGCAAATACTTTTAATAAGATTAACAAGATAAGGAATGATAATGTAACGATTAACATATCCCCAAATGTAGAACTTGGATGTTCAGCCGCTAAAATAATTGGATTGAACATAATTGATTCTCCTTTTCTCTAATTTTATCTTGCTTAGATCAAAGAAGTCTTATTTATTTACTAATAAGAAAGCAATAACGATACCTAAGATTGGCACAGCTTCGATTAAGGCAACCCCGATAAACATTGTTGAACGTAATTGTCCTGCCATTTCTGGTTGGCGAGCCATAGATTCTACTGTTTTTGAAATTACTTGTCCGTTACCTAAACCTGCCCCTAAAGCTGCTCCGATAACTGCTAAACCTGCTGCGATGAAATTCATAATTTTTTCCTCCTAATTTATGCGCCGTTAAATTAATGTTCGGCGGCAATTTTGTGATTTAAGAATACCATTGTTAGAGTGACAAATACATAGGCTTGGATGGCACCAATGAATAGCGAGAAGCCAATCCATGTCATTTCAATTGGGATTACCAATGGCAAAGTAATCCAACCAAATGCTTTAAAAAGTGAAGCAATCAACGTAAGCAATACTTCACCGGCATAGATGTTACCATATAAACGTAACCCTAGCGTAATAACATTCGTAAACTCTTCAATAAACTTAATTGGCATTAAGAAAAAGACCGGTTCTAAATAGGAGTTTTTAAAATATCCCTTAAAACCAAAACGCATTACACCAAAATAATGAGTTAATAAAATGGACATCAATGCTAAACTCATTGTGATAATAGGATTTGCTGTTGGACTTTTCCAAAATGTTACTTCATGGCCATTCATTGGAAAGACTAGTTTCGTCATCAAACCAATTTCATTAGCGAAGAAAACAAATAGGAAAAGTGTAAATCCTAGAAGATGGAAATTGCCAACTTCTTTTGCGGGAAGCTGATCACTGAGAATGCCGCGAACAAAATCAATGACCCATTCGATAAAGTTCTGTTTCCCAGTCGGTTTTAATTGCGGATTTCTTGTGCAGATAAACACGATTAAAAAGATAATTGCACACACTAAAGCCGACATAATTACCACCGTACCGTCGAACCAAATTGGTCCAATATGAAACAGAAGCGATTGTTCTTCCATAAGCTCACCTCACTTCTAAAATGTAAATACTCTTGCAAATCTTTTCACGCAATAGTAATGACAATTTGTATCGTACCACCACTAAAAAGAAATTTCAAAGTATTTTCATAAAAAGTTATCGGTTTATTCATTGAATATTTAAATCGAAAAAATGAATTTCTATCAAGTTTTTCTATTAAATGAAATGATGAACAAACCTTATATTACAAATATTGAATAATCAATATTGTAAACGTAATAAAAACAAAATAAGATAAAAATTCATACAAAAAAAGATTAACGAATGTTTTTGACAATTCTTCTAATTTGTCGTTCCTGATCTTTTTGCTTAATACTTTCACGTTTATCATACTCTTTTTTCCCTTTTGCTAAACCAATGAGCACTTTCGCATAACCGTCTTTGATATAGACTTTTAAAGGAACAATAGTAATCCCCGCATTTTTACTTTCAGCTTCTAATTGTCTAATTTGACGTTTATGAAGTAAAAGTTTACGCGTACGCAAAGGATCATGATTAAAGATGTTTCCTTGTTCATATGGACTAATATGAACATTCACTAAAAATACTTCACCATTACGCACTCTGACAAAACCGTCTTTTAAATTGATACGGCTATTGCGGATGGATTTGATTTCTGTTCCTTGTAAGACCATTCCTGCTTCGAAAGTTTCTAAAATATGATAGTCATGACGCGCCTTTTTATTCTGCGCGATTAATTTTCCTTCCCCTTTAGGCATAGTCATATTCCTCTATTCTATTTAATGTTTTTTCTTCTTTTTATTTTTAACCACTTCTTTGTAAAAAGGCTTTTGTTTCTTATTTTTCCCTTTTCTCTTTCCTTTTGCTCGATTATTTTTCTTTGTTTTTTGCTGTTTTGGTGAATTTTTTGTTTTAACTTGATGAAGTGATTTTGGTACCTGTGCTTCTTCCAATACTTCTACCAACTGAAAATCAATTTCTCTTGAATCTGGATTAGCTCCCAAAACTTTTACTTTAACTTTTTGCCCAACTTTTAATACTCGTTTGGTTCGTTCACCAACTAGAGCCAAATGATTCTCAATAAAGTGATAATAATCATCTTCTAAGGATTGAATATGCACTAACCCTTCAACAGTATTTGGTAATTCGACAAAGAAACCAAATTTAACAACCGAACTGATAATCCCTTCAAATTCTTCTCCTAAAAATTGTTGCATATATTCTGCTTTTTTCATCGCATCTACTTGTCGTTCTGCTTCAACTGCTCTTCTTTCCATTTTAGAAGAATGATTGGCAATTTCAGGCAAACGCGCTTGCCAATATGCTTGATTTTTAGCACCACTATCTTTTTGATAACTACGAATTAAACGATGAACAATTAAGTCAGGATAGCGTCTAATAGGCGATGTAAAATGTGTATAATAAGGCGCTGCTAAACCATAGTGACCCACATTTTCCGCAGCATATTTTGCTTGCTGCATACTCCTTAATAATAGCATATTAATGACGAAAGCTTCTGGTATATCAGCCACTTCATCCATTAAATGTTGAATATCTTTTGACGCCATATTCCCATTTGTCACTTTTGGTACAATACCTAGCGCAGCCACTGTTTCAAAAAAGCGACTCATCTTATCCTCATTAGGCTCTTCATGAATCCGATAGATAAATGGTAACAATAATCGATGAAAATGCGTTGCTACCGTCTCATTAGCAATTAACATAAATGACTCGATTAAGCGCTCAGCCACCCCCCTAGTACGTAATTCAATTTTTAATGGGGTCCCTTCTTCATCAACAATTACTCGCGCTTCATGATCTTCAAAATTCACTGCTCCACGATTAAGGCGCATATTTTCTAAGATATGATGTAACTCTGCCATCAAATCAAATATTGGTACCAGTTCAGCGTATCTAGATAATACTTCTTCATTTTCTCTGGTTAAAATCTGATTGACAGCTGTATAAGTCATTCTTTCTTTTGTTTGGATTAGACTTTCAAAGATTTCATAGTCTACCACTTGCCCTTGATGATTGATTTCCATCACACAACTCATCGCTAAACGTGGGACTTTAGGATTTAAGGAGCAAATACCATTAGACAGTTTATGTGGGAGCATCGGAATTACTCGATCTGTTAAGTAGACACTCGTACCACGATCAAAAGCTTCTTGATCTAAAGGTGAATTTTCTGTGACATAGTAGGATACATCTGCAATATGTACCCCTAATTGATAATTTCCATTTGCCAATTTTTTAAGTGAAACGGCATCATCTAAGTCTTTAGCATCTTCACCATCAATTGTGACTAAGATTTCATTACGCAAATCTCTACGGTACGAAAACTCAGCAGGATTAATCTCATCTGGAATGCCATTGAGCTGCTGTTTTACTTCATCCGGAAAATCAGTCGGTATTCCATTAGCAATAACAATTGAAAGAATATCCATACCAGGGTCATTTTTATGTCCTAAAGTCTGAACAATGTTGCCTTCTAAACTCTTAGCATAGCCTTTTTCGGGATAATGCGTCACATCAAATAATACAATTTGCCCTTCAACAGGATGTAACCCAGTTGGCGCTACTAAAAAAGTGAAGTTCGCTAGTTTTTTATCTTTTGCAATGACCTGTCCTAATAATCCAGAACTAGCAATTTCTTCAGGTGGAAATGAAACAAATTCTCCTACCACTTTAGTAATTGCGCGTTGTTTTATCTCAACAATCTTGCCTTCAGCTGTCTTTTCTAAAAACGGATTTGCCGGACAAAGTATATCAATTGCCACGACATCCCCATCCATGGCATAGGCAGTATCTTCAGGAGCAATATAAACATCGGCTTCATCATCCGCAATCGTTACAAAGCCAAATCCACGCTCATTTGCACGAAAGACCCCTTCAACATAGACTGCTGCTTTAGGAAGGTAGATTTTGCCTTTACGGTTAAAAGCAACTTTTTTATCACGTTCTAGTTGCGCAATCGCTTGTACCAATAGCTTGAAATCAGCACTCTTATTTAACGATAATTTTTGGGCTAACTCATCCACAGACAGGCTTTTTTTTGTCGTGTTCTCTAGGGTTTGAATAATTTTTGTTTGTATTGTTTCTCGCATCTATACCTCATTCCATGATAACTTAGCCAAAAAAGCTAAAAGATCATTAATTAATTGATTTTTTTGACAATCTACTGTAACGACATGCCCACTCTTTTCATACCATTGCAGTGTTATATGCGTCTGTGTTAATTTTTGGGCCGTTTGAAAGACACTTTCAGGTAAAATCATTTCATCTTTCCCGCCTTGTGCCAGAAAAACAGGGACCTGTACCTTGGATAACTGTTCAGCCGTAGCCGCAGCAAACTGTTCAATTTCAGCTAATTGCAAAGGTTGGTCCACTTTCATTCGTTCAAGCTTCTCTTCAATTTCTTGTTGCGAAAAATCTTGCATTTGCCAAACGTTTTCAGCATAAATTAAAAAGTTTTTGGCTACCTGATTTTCACCCATGATAACAGGCGAACAAAACGCACCTCCCCCAATCACTTCGGGTAAATTCCCTGTTAGTAAATCTAGTGCAAAAATACCACCCATTGATAAGCCAAAGACAGCGATTTGTTCAATTCCATGTGCTTTCATCACATTCACCGCTTCTTTCACTTCTCTTTGCCAGTTTTTTGGATTAGACATTAATATATCAAAAGGCTCCAACGTACCATGCCCAGAAAATATAGGTAAGTAAACTGAGTAATCATATTTTTCCAAATGTCTTGCTACGTAACGGACATCATTGGAACTACCAGAATAAGCATGTAATAATAATACACCTTTGTTACTATGTTTCTCAAATAATGGTTTAGGCAAATTAAATGTTCTACTCATATTTTTCACCTCAATCATTATTCTACCATATTTTTCCCAATATATAGTATTTAAGCCTATTTTTAGTCAAAAAAAAAGAGGTCAATGAATAACCTCTGTCTGTTTTTTTCTTATTTTGATGAAAGAAATGATAATACGAAAAGTAAAATCATCCAAATAGCACCTAAAACTGCAGTGGCACGTTGCATGACAGCTTCAAAACCACGAGCTTTTTGCTTACCAAATAATTGATCAGCACCACCAGAAAAAGCACTTGCTGCACTATTTTGTTTGCTCGGTTGCATCATAATGGTAAAAATTAATACAACTGATAAGACAATGACAATACCAAGAATTACGTTATACACAAAAAAGCCTCCTTTATTCATATAAACTCTATTTAACTTCTTTAATTTAACATAAATTATTGCGAAAAGCTAGTACTTCCCACACGAAACTTACAGGATAGCTCTTGAATTATCACATAAAAAAGGCTCTCCCATCAAATGACAGGAAAGCCAATCAATCATCTAATAATTATTTTTTTAAATTGTAGAATGATTTAAGACCTTTGTATTGAGCAACTTCGCCTAGTTGATCTTCAATACGTAATAATTGGTTGTACTTAGCAATACGGTCAGTACGTGATAATGAACCAGTCTTAATTTGACCAGCGTTTGTAGCAACAGAGATATCAGCAATTGTTGAATCTTCTGTTTCACCTGAGCGGTGTGATACAACTGCAGTGTAGCCAGCTTCTTTAGCCATTTCGATAGCTTCAAATGTTTCAGTTAAAGTACCGATTTGGTTCACTTTGATTAAGATTGAGTTAGCTGCGCCTTCTTTAATACCACGTTCTAAGTAAGAAGTGTTAGTTACGAAGAAATCGTCACCAACTAATTGAACTTTATCACCAAGACGTTTAGTTAATTCTTTCCATCCATCCCAGTCGTTTTCATCCATACCATCTTCAATAGTGATGATTGGGTATTTGTTAACTAATTCTTCTAAGTAGTCAATTTGCTCAGCAGCAGTACGTTTTGCAGCACCTTCACCTTCAAATTTAGTGTAGTCATAGATTCCATCTGAATAGAATTCTGATGAAGCACAGTCAAATCCTAAGAACACATCTTTACCTGGTTCTAAACCAGCAGCTTTAATTGCTGAAAGAATAGTTTCAACAGCATCTTCAGTACCTTCAAAACGAGGAGCGAAACCACCTTCGTCACCAACAGAAGTTTCTAAACCGCGATCCGCTAAAATTTTCTTCAAAGCATGGAATACTTCAGCACCCCAACGTAATGCTTCTTTGAATGTAGGTGCACCAGCAGGTACAATCATGAATTCTTGGAAAGCGATTGGCGCATCTGAGTGAGAGCCACCATTGATGATGTTCATCATTGGAGTAGGTAATACTTTAGTATTGAATCCACCTAAGTAGTGATATAAAGGAACATCTAAATAATCTGCAGCAGCACGAGCAACAGCAATAGATACACCTAAAATAGCATTCGCACCTAATTTGCTCTTAGTTGGAGTTCCATCTAATTCGATCATTGCTTTATCGATAGCCATTTGGTCAGTTACATCGTAACCAATGATAGCTTCAGCAATAATGTTGTTTACGTTGTCAACAGCTTTAAGAACACCTTTACCACCGTAACGTCCTTTATCTCCATCACGTAATTCAACAGCTTCGTGTTCACCAGTTGAAGCTCCTGAAGGAACCATACCGCGACCGAATGCACCTGATTCAGTATAAACTTCTACTTCGATTGTTGGGTTACCACGTGAGTCTAAGACTTCGCGAGCGTAAACATCAGTAATAATTGACATGTTTGTGTCTCTCCTTTGAGTTTTTATCTTAAGGGAATTCCCTTAGTTACCTTTATTTTAGATAATTTTATTGAAAACTGCAATAATAATTTCAATGAAAACGTATTTATTATCGAATTATTTCACAGCTTCTAATAATTTTAAGAATGATTCTGGTTGTAAACTTGCGCCACCTACCAAGGCACCATCAACATTTTCTTTTGCCATGTATTCAGCAATATTTTCTGGTTTAACAGAACCACCATATTGAATACGTACTTTTTGAGCAACTTCACTACCGTATAATTTTTCAACAGTGTTACGTACAACACCACAGATTTCATCAGCAATGTTTGCATCTGCTGATTTACCAGTACCAATAGCCCAAATTGGTTCGTAAGCAATAACCATGCTGCTAACTTGTTCAGCAGAAAGATCAGCTAAACCTTTAGTAATTTGACCTTCAATCCATGCAGCAGTTTTACCAGCTTCATATGTTTCTAAGCTTTCACCACAGCATAAAATTGGCGTCATACCATTTGCAAAAATAGCTTTTGCTTTTTTATTGATTTCTTCATCAGTTTCATGGAAGTAATCGCGACGTTCTGAGTGACCAATGATAACGTATTGTACACCTAAATCTGCTAAAGCTGCTGGAGAAGTTTCACCAGTAAAAGCACCAGCGTTTTCCCAGTAGCAGTTTTGGGCAGCAATTTGTAGTTCAGTACCTTTTGCTTCAGATACTAATGTTTCTAAGAATAAAGCAGGTGATCCAATCACTGAATCAACTTTTTCATTGCTTGGTAAGCTATTTTTTACTGCTTGTGCAAAAGCTTTAGCTTCTGAAGCAGTTTTGTTCATTTTCCAGTTTCCTGCGATAATTGGTTTACGCATGAATGACACTCCCTTGAATTTTTATAGCAAGGAAAGTTAGACTTTTCTAACTTTCCTCAATTGTTTTTATTTATTTGTCATTGATTGCTGCAAGTCCAGGTAACACTTTACCTTCTAATAATTCTAAACTTGCACCGCCACCTGTTGAGATATGAGTGAATTTATCAGCGAATCCTAATTGTTCAGCTGCAGCCGCAGAGTCCCCACCACCGATAATTGTTGTAGCATCAGCAAGATTTGCGATAGCTTCACATACACCGATAGTACCATTGGCAAAGTTAGACATTTCAAATACACCCATAGGTCCATTCCAAACGACAGTTTTTGCACCAGCTAATGTTTCAGCAAATAATGCAATTGTTGCAGGACCGATATCAAGACCCATTTGTCCATCAGGCACATTACCTTCATGAACTTCTGTAGGAACATCATTTGAAAATTCCGCAGCAGTAACGGAGTCAATTGGTAATACTAATTTATCACCAGCTTTTTCAATTAAAGATTTTGCTAATTCCACTTTATCAGCTTCCACTAATGAATTACCAATTTCCATTCCTTTTGCTTTATAGAATGTATAAGTCATTCCTCCACCGATTAAAATTTTATCAGCTTTAGGAATTAAGTTTTCGATAACACCAATCTTATCAGAAACTTTTGCACCACCAAGAATTGCAACCATTGGACGTTTTGGTTCTTCAACAGCTTCACCGATAAATTTAATTTCTTTTTCCATTAAGAAACCGGCAACTGTAGGAATACCAGTTGAGGCAATACCTACGTTAGATGCATGTGCACGGTGGGCTGTACCGAACGCATCATTGACAAATACATCACCTAAAGAAGCCCAATATTTACCTAATTCTGGATCATTTTTGCTTTCTTTTTTGCCGTCAACATCTTCAAAACGAGTGTTTTCAAAAACAACAACTTCGCCTTCTTTTAAGTTGTTAATGGCAGCTTCTAATTCAGCACCACGAGTTTCTGGCACAAATGTAACATTTTGACCTAATAATTCGCCTAAACGTTTTGCAACTGGTGCTAATGATTTACCAGCTTTATCTTCTTCTGTTTTCACACGACCTAAATGTGAGAATAAAATAGCTTTACCGCCATTTTCTAATACGTATTTAATAGTAGGCAAAGCTGCTTTGATACGAGTGTCATCAGTGATGACACCGTCTTTTAAAGGAACATTAAAGTCAACACGAACTAAAACTTTTTTACCTTTTAAATCGATATCGCGAACTGTTTTTTTAGCCATGAGATAGCCTCCTAATTATTCTTAATAAAAAAAGCGAAGAAGCGCGTCGCTTCCCCGCTTTAAAACTGCATCTAGATTTAGAAATCAATCTTATAATTTAGCGAAGTATTCTAAAGTACGTACTAATTGAGCAGTGTATGACATTTCGTTATCGTACCAAGAAACAGTCTTAACTAATTGTTGGTCACCAACAGTCATTACTTTAGTTTGAGTAGCATCGAATAATGAACCATAAGTAATACCTACGATATCAGATGATACTAATTGTTCTTCAGTGTAACCAAATGATTCAGTTGAAGCTTCTTTCATAGCAGCGTTAACTTCGTCAACAGTTACCTTAGTTGATAATACAGATACTAATTCAGTTAATGATCCAGTTGGAACAGGAACACGTTGAGCAGCACCGTCTAATTTACCGTTTAATTCAGGGATTACTAAACCGATAGCTTTAGCAGCACCAGTTGAGTTAGGAACGATGTTAGCGGCAGCTGCACGAGCACGACGGAAGTCACCTTTAGGGTGTGGTCCATCTAGAGTCATTTGGTCACCTGTGTAAGCGTGAATTGTAGTCATTAATCCTTCTACAACACCAAATTTGTCGTTTAATGCTTTAGCCATAGGAGCTAAACAGTTTGTAGTACATGAAGCACCTGAAATAACTGTTTCTTTACCAGTTAATGTTTCATGGTTAACGTTGTAAACGATTGTTGGTACATCGTTACCACCAGGAGCTGAGATAACTACACGTTTTGCACCAGCTTTTAAGTGTAATTCAGCTTTTTCTTTTGAAGTGAAGAATCCAGTACATTCTAAGACGATATCAACACCTAGTTCACCCCATGGTAATTCTTCAGGGTTACGGTTAGCTAAAACTTTAACTTCTTTACCGTTTACGTTGAATGAACCATCGTGAACTTCAACAGTACCGTTGAAACGTCCTTGAGTTGTATCATATTTTAACAAGTGTGCTAACATTTTAGCATCTGTTAAGTCGTTGATAGCAACTACTTCGATTCCTTCTACATCTTGGATACGACGGAAAGCTAAACGTCCGATACGTCCGAATCCATTAATACCTACTTTAACTGTCATTTAAGATTTCCTCCTTATGAAAATCAAAAAAATTTTTATTTTAAAGGGTTACCCCTTTTAAAATCTCACTTGCGACGGCTTCATCAGTAATCAAGCAAGTTTGCTTAGGCGCATTTTTCATATACGCGGCAATTGCTTTTGCTTTACTTTTGCCACCGGCAATTGCAAACATGTATGGGACATTTTGCAACTGACTTAATTTTAACCCAATTCTAGGTGTTTTGTAAACAATTTGTCCTTCCTGATTGAAAAAATATCCAAAAGATTCTGCAACAGCACCATTTTGTTTCAACATCAAAATTTCATCTTCTGTCATTTTTCTACGAACTGCCATTGGAAGCGCACGTCCGATACTATGAATGACACAATTTGCACCTTGTATCAAGCTTAACACTTCAGCAATTGAAGGTTCCTGTAATAAACTTTCATATGTGTTTACACTGAGTTGTTCAGGAACATAAATCGCTCGATAAGCGCCATTGGTTTTCATCGCCATCACAGCACTAATGGTATTTGCTTGGACATTCATCAATTCACCAATCCCACCTCTTGCGGGAACAAATAAATTATGTCGATGTTCTGTTTCAAGATTTTCAAATTGTTCTGCGGCTTGAGCCATTGTCGTGCCGCCCATCACCGCTATGATATTTTCACCATTTGGCAATTGCTCATCTAAGGCGTGATATAAAACTTTCCCTAAACGAGAAATAACTTGACTCTGTTTATCACTATCACCTGATACAATGATACAACGAGCAATCCCTAGATATTCAGCAAGTTTGGACTCAATTTGTTGCATCCCTAAAACTTGATCCATCAAACTAGCCAATTGATTATAAATATCTTCACCTTTATCAGTTAATCGCATCCCTGTTTTGGAGATAGAGATGAAGTCAAGACGTTTTAATTGTTCAGTCTCAGTTCTCAATGTTCTCTCTGTCAGTGATAACGCCTCTGATAAGGCTCGCCGACCAATTGGCTGCAACCAGTATAATCCTTGCAACACTTTATAGCGTTGTTGAAGCATTGGTATCACTTCAGGAACTACTGAACCAATCAGTTTAAGATCATTTATCATTATTCCCTCCGTTGGACTAAATATGTCCTAATAAGACGATTCATGACCCGTGTCGGATAAAAAAATTTGTGGCAGGCTTCATTAACCCTCTCACAGGAAATATCATACCATCTTTTTTTAAATTTATCAAGATAATTCTATAGATATTTTCAAAATAGTTTTCAGAAAAAGATAAAAGCAAAACGAGTGGGGTAAATATCGTCCCACTCGTATACAAATCAATCAAATCTTTTTCGCTTTGAAGAGCCTAAAATACCTAATTCATCACGATACTTCGCAACCGTCCTTCTAGAAATCTCCATTCCTTCATCCGCTAAAATCTCTGATAATTTTTGGTCAGATAAAGGTTTTTGTTTGTTTTCTTGATCAACCAGTTCTTTCAAGCGCGTTTTTACTTGCGAATTAGCCACTTCTTTACCATCTGTTCCTACTATACTTTGCACAAAAAAATCACGCATTTCGACAATACCATTATCGGTTTCAATGTATTTTCCATTAACCGCACGTGAAACTGTTGATTCGTGAATATCAAGCGCATTGGCAACTTCTTTCATGGTTAGTGGCTTTAATGGACGTGTTGCATCAAAAAAATATTCCTGTTGCGCATCAATAATGTACTTTCCAACGGCTAACACTGTATCGCCTCTTTGCATAATTGCTTTTCGTAACGATTCAAATTCTTGGACCTTATTTTGCAAATATTTTTTTACCTCTATATCTTGGCTATCTTTGAATTGTTCAAAATAGTTTTGTTGAAAACGTAATTCTGGCATTCCTTGTCGATTCGGAATCACTTTTAACTTTCCTTCCTCAACTTTAACAGTAATGTCAGGTATCACATAGAGTCCCTCCACACTACCGTACTGCGCACCAGGAGTTGGTGTAAGTGTCTGGATATAATCAAATATTAACTGAATTTCATTTAATCCGATGTTTAGCTTTTTAGCAATCACATCCCATTTGCGACCAACTAACTCATCGAAGAACTCTTCTAATACATAATAAGCTAACGACGGTGCCTTTTGATCACGCTCAGTCTGCAACATTAAACACTCTTGTAAATTACGTGCACCTACCCCTGCTGGATCGAGTTGTTGAATCAAGGTCAGTGCATCAAGCATTTGAATAGGTTCAGCTTTAGTAATTTGTTGTGCTTCTTCTAAAGTAATTTTTAAATAGCCGTTTAAATCTATATATTCGACTAAAAACAAGACTAATGTACGTAAATAAGTATCACGATAATTTAAATGAATTTGTTGGATTAAATGTTCAAATAAAGATTCATGAATATCCGCCACTTGAGAAAATGAATCTAATTCTTGACCGGTTGAAGATTTAGGTTTGGCATAATTAGATGTATAATTTGCTTCTTTAATTTCAATCAGCGGATTTTCCATTGATTGTGATTTAATATACTGATTGAGTTCATCAATGGAAAAATGTAAAACTTGAAGAGCTTGTTGCAAAGTTTGTGTCATTAATAACTTTTGCGTTTGTGCTTGTTTTTGAGAAACTTGTTGTTCGAATTTCATAGAATACCTCTTGTCATGTAAATCAAAATTGTGTAAAATATATTCGTTAAGCACCTTTAGTGTAGTGGATATCACGCAAGATTCCGGTTCTTGAGACAGGGGTTCGATTCCCTTAAGGTGCGTAGAGTACCATGTTGAATGACATGGTATTTTTTTATCCCATCAGAGTAATCGTTTTCTTTATATAACTTTAGATTAACTTACGAGGCCAAAATTGTCAAACAAGTTTCTATGCTCAAAATGGCGTAGTAAGATTTCTAAGTTATAGTTATCAGCTATTATTTTAGAAAGTTTATCGGTATTATCTATATTTTATTTTTTCTGATACAATGACGTCAACTTAAAGTTTTGGAGGAATGAAAAATGACAGATAAATTTCAATTAGTTGGTTCACTATTACGACCAAAAGACTTATTAACTTATAAACAAGCAATTGAAAAAAGAGAAGATATTGCTTATCCATTCTATGAAGATTTCGAAGGTTATCAACAAACCGAAGCCGATGCCATTAAACAAGTCATTCAAGACCAATTAGATCATGGTATCACCGTCATTACAGATGGCGAATATGGACGTTCAATGTGGCATCTTGACTTTATTTGGGGTTTTCAAGGAATTGAAAGATTTATCGAAAAGCAAGGTTATTTCTTTGAAGACCATGATGGTGGCCATTTTGAAACACGTAAAGATATCGGAATCCGTATCACCCAGCCACTTTCAGCCAAAAATCATCATTATTTAGATATCTACAAGCAAACAAAAGAATTGGCTGGCAATGTAGATGTGAAATTAACTGTCTGGGGTGCTGCTCATGCCTACACAGAATTTGTAGTCTTTAAAAAATTATATGGCAAGGATCAAGTCTATTCAACCAAAGAAGCATTAAAAGAAGGTTTATTGGATGCTTACAAAGAATTTTTAGTTGAATATCAAGCAATTGGTGGAAAAATTATTCAATTTGATGATTGTTTATGGGAATTATTTGCTGATGACAATGATAAAAGCTTCTTTGAACAAGGCCAAAAAGGTTTAGAAGATTTGGCAGATGAATTTGTTGCCATTAACAATGAAATTATTGACTTTGCACATGAACTAGGGTTGAAAGTCTGGACACATAATTGTCGTGGAAACTATCAAAGTCGCCATGCTGCAGGTGGAAGTTATCAAGCCATTGCGGAAAAATTCCTTCGTGATCAACATTACGACCGTTTCTTCTTAGAGTGGGATGACGAGCGTGCTGGCGATATCCAAGCTTTAGAAGTATTGAAAGATCGTCCTGAGGTTGAAGTCGTTTTAGGTTTACTATCAAGTAAAACCAATACTTTAGATGATGAAAAACGCGTGCTTGATTTATTGGATAAAGCTAGTAGCATCCTGTCAAAAGAGCAGCTATTCTTATCACATCAATGCGGTTTTGCCTCATGTGACTGTGGAAATGAATTAAGCATCGAACAACAGTGGGCTAAAATTGATCAAGGGCAAAAATTGGCTGAAGAATATTTTGGCTAAGAGGTAAGTTTTTTCAACTAAAAAAACAAAAAAACTCAAGGTTTCCAAAATGGATTCCTTGAGTTTTTTTGAGGAAGAACTACATATCTTCATCATCATCGTCATAGTATTCATCTTCGTCTTCATCATCAATAATCGTTAAATCTTCTTCGATACCAGATGGTAATTCATCTTCATCATCTTCATTGGCGCCGATTTCTTTCAAATCAGAATCATATTCAGCGATTTCTTCATCTTCGTCTTCATCATCGAATAAATCATCTTCATCGTCATCATCATCTGATAAATCAGTATCTTCTGGATCATCATCATTATAGTCAATCGCATCTTCATCATCATTGATAAAGGCATTTACTTTCTTACGTTTACGACGTGGTTGATTTTCTTCATCTTCATCATCTAAGCCATGATTTAATTCTTCATCAATTGAATCAATAGCATACCATGAACGTAATCCCCAACGATTTTCACCTAAAGAGATAAAGCTACCATCAATATTTAAATCCGTATAGAATTGAGCTAAAGATTCGCGAATTTCCAAATCTGATTTTTCTAAAAAGAATTGGATTTGATTTACTAAATCAGTAAAGTCCATCACATCTTCACGTTGCTCTAAAATTGCATGAGCCACTTCAATCATTGAAAGCTCATTTTTGTTCATTCCTTCAAATACGCTTAATTCCACTCAAGACACGTCCTTTCAAAGTCTACGATTAATCATACAAAAACTTTTGCAAAATTGCAATTTAATCTTGAAAAAAATTAAAAAAAACTGACTATATTTCTTTAAATTCTAAGTGAAGCTGATATTTTCCGATAGAGTTTCCTTCACCAGAAAATAATTCATAATAAATATCCACTTTTCCACTTAGCGGATTCTCAGCGAAATGAACACTTAGCTGATGCGTTTGATTAGTTAACACCATGATGCCATATGGCGTTTGGTAATTACTCTGTGTAACAAGCTTAGGATGAAAAATCAGTTTTGTTTTCTGAATACCATTTCTTGTTAAATGAATCGAACCCTCACTTGTCAACTTAATCATCACTGTAATCGGCTGTTGGTCTTCTCCATCTTCTTCATATCTGATATACCAATTTTCCCCTACTCGCACTGCTTGTCCCATACTTTCATGCAGAAAACTTTGATGATGATTATCTTGAGAGATTTTTGTTCTTAATTTGACACTGACTGGAATGCCGTTTTTTGCTAATTTCACTATATATATTCCTTTCATTCATTTATCTAATACTATTTTTACCACAATTCAAGAAATTTTTCTAACAATCAGGTATAATAAAACAAGAAGAATGTTATATCCAAAGGAAGTGTTAATGTGGATTATATCCAATTAAGTCATAACCATTATACAGAAGAAACTTTATTACTACCTTTTGCATTTACTGATTTAGTTGCCAAAATTAGCGGCGAAACCAAACAAGCTTATCTTCATACTTGGCAAACCGACCCGCTTGTCATTTTAGGTATGCGCGACCAACAACTACCGCAATTTTTCGAAGGGGCAAAATATCTGAATCAACAAGGCTATCTAACCGTCATTCGTAATGCAGGTGGTTTAGCTGTTTTAAGTGATCCAGGTATCTTAAATGTGACCTTAGCCTTTCCAAAAGATAAGGTAGACTCTATCGACGCTGCTTATGATGTGATGTTTGAGTTAACCCAAAAAGCCTATCCCAATGTAAAAGTCGAAGCTAAAGAAATAGTTGATTCCTATTGTCCAGGAAAATATGATTTAAGCGTCAATGGCCAAAAGATTGCGGGAATTGCCCAACGTCGTGTCAATCAAGGAATTGCAGTAATGATGTATCTAGGCTTGAATGGTAACCAACTCAAACGTGGACAACTGATTCAAAACTTTTATGAAATTGCTGGCATAGCTAAGGTTCCTGAAAAAGAATTTCCACATATTCGTCCGGCTTCTATGACCACTCTTGAAGCGCTAAATCAAATACCTTACACAACCCAAGAAGTGATAAATCATCTAAAAGAAACACTGCATATTCAACAAGAGATGCATGACGGTGAATTCATCGCGAACTTTGGGTTAACCGACGAATTAAATCAACGTTTCCAATCTATGCGAACCAGAAACCAAAAATTACAGGAGGAACTTTCATGACGTTAGCTTATCAAAATCAAATCCTACCAAAAGAAAAAGTCTTTCGCGATCCTATCCATACGTATGTGCATGTACAATCGCAAGTCATCTGGGACTTAATCAATGCCAAAGAATTTCAACGATTACGCCGCATCAAGCAATTAGGGACCTCTTCTTTTACCTTTCATGGTGCCGAACATAGTCGTTTCTCCCATTCTTTAGGGGTGTATGAAATCGCTCGAAAAATTTGTGATATTTTTGAGAATCATTACACGGTAGCAAAACTTGGTTCAAACGGTTGGAATCCAGAAGAAAGGCTCGTTACTTTATGCGCCGCTCTACTGCATGATGTCGGACACGGACCTTATTCACATACTTTTGAACATATTTTCCATACCAATCACGAAGAAATTACCGTTGAAATCATCACCAACCCACAAACAGAAATCTATCAAATCTTAAAGCGAGTAGGTCCTGATTTTCCTGAAAAAGTAGCCAGCGTCATCCAAAAAACTTACCCTAATCCGCAAGTGGTACAAATGATTTCTAGCCAAATCGATGCTGATCGGATGGATTACTTATTGCGCGATGCCTACTATACAGGAACCGAGTATGGCACTTTTGATTTAACCCGAATTTTAAGAGATATTCGTCCATGTAAAGAAGGGATTACTTTTTCAATTAGTGGCATGCATGCAATTGAAGACTATATTATTAGTCGTTATCAAATGTATATGCAAATCTATTTTCACCCAGTTTCACGTGGGATGGAAGTTGTCTTAGAACATCTATTAAATCGTGCTAGTCAACTCTATCAAAGTAGTCCTCATTATTTTGGTCGTGAAAACTGTTTATTATTGCCTTTTTTAAATGCACAATTTACCTTAGATGATTATTTACAATTAGATGATGGCGTTTTGACCACATATTTCCATTATTGGAGCAATGATAAAGATCCAGTTTTAAGTGATTTAGCCAAACGTTTCTTAAATCGCAAACCTTTTAAATCTATTCAAGTTCAGGCTCAAAAACAAGAAAAATTAATCGAACAAATGAAAACTTATGTGGAACATGTCGGCTATTATGCCAAATATTATACTGCCATCCATTCGAGTTTTGACTTACCTTATGATTTATATCGCCCTGATAGTTCTAAAGTACGAACGCAAATCGAATTACAGCAACCAGATGGAACACTTGTCGAATTGAGTCAAGTCAGCTCACTGGTACGGGCACTTTCTGGACAAGGCCAAGGAGATGACCGCTTCTATTTTCCTAAAGAAATGGTTGACCAAACGCTGCAAGACAATTATGATTTATTTTATGAAACCTACAATCAGTTTAATCAACATATCCATAATAACAAACTGGTTGAATAACTTATAGATTGGAGATTATCATGGCAATTAAATTAATCGCAATTGATATCGATGGTACTTTAATTAATGACAAACATCAAATCACCCCAGAAGTACACGAGGCCTTACAAAAAGCAAGAGAACAAGGCGTAAAAGTGGTGCTATGTACGGGCCGCCCTTTACCTGGTGTTACGAATTATCTAAATGAATTGGAATTATTCACTGGTGAAGATTATGTAATTTGTTATAATGGTTCCCTTGTACAAAATACGCTAACCAAAGAAATCGTCGTTGAATTTGGGCTAACTTTGGATGATTATTTAGAAATGGAATATTTGGCAAGAAAAGTGGGCGTTCACTTCCACGCTACAGGGTTAGACACCATGTATACCGCTAACCGCAATATTAGTAGCCATACCGTCCGCGAAGCTTATTTAGTCAACATGGATTTATGCTATCGAACTCCTGAAGAAATGACTGAAGATATCAAAATTGTCAAAATGATGATGATTGATGATGCAGAAGTGTTAGATCAAGGAATCGCGCAAATACCAAAAGAATATTTCGAACGCTATACAATGGTTAAAAGCTCTCCTTACTTTTTTGAAATTTTGAATAAACAAGCAGATAAAGGAGCTGCTTTAAACCATTTAGCACAGCATTTAGGTATTAAACAAGAAGAAGTGATGGCCATTGGGGATAATGAAAATGACTTACCAATGATTGAATTTGCTGGAATCGGAGTAGCTATGGGCAATGCAACTGAAAATGTTAAAAAAGTTGCAAATGTCATTACCGCAAGCAATAACGAACACGGTGTGGCTAAAGCTGTAGAAAAATATGTCTTAAATTAAGAAAATAGGAGTGACCCCACTGTCGGTCCACTCCTATATTTTTTATTTTTGATTCGCTTTCATCCATCTTTGCACTGCCCAACGATGACTGCCACGCTTTAATAAAAGCATCGCATCATCAGCTGTTACCCATTCAATTTGATTATTATCTTCTAATGGTGCGCCAATGGAACGATAATCATCAATCACATAAAAATAAGCCGGATGTCTAAAATAAATATCACGATGACTGGAGTAAAAATATTCCGTTGCCTCCCCAAGATATTCCCCGACTTTTACTTCAAAGCCTAACTCTTCAATCATTTCTCTTTTTATAGCTTCTTGATGATTTTCACCTTTTTCAATCCCACCTCCTGGTAAGAAATAGGCCCCATTTGGCGCTTGAATGATGACCATCTCTTGCTTTTCATTGACCACAATCCCATAGGCTCCAAATCGGTCTTGATACTTTTTATCTGCTAATTTTACCCCAAAAACCGCTTCTTTCATTTTATTCATTCTCCTTAATTTCTAATCTCATTATAATTGCTTTGATTGTACTTGATATCGCGCATATGTGCAAGTTACATAACAATATTTGTAAATTATTATTGTTGTCATATCTGTTTTTTATATGCTATTATATAAGGGAAGATTTTGCGAAAAACAACAAAATCTCAATTATATTTGAAAGGATGATTCTTTATGAAAATGGCACATACTTGCGTGCGCGTCAAAGATTTAGAAGCTTCAGTTAAATTTTACCAAGAAGCATTTGGATTTGAGGAAAGTCGTCGTCGTGATTTCCCTGAACATAAATTCACCCTTGTCTATTTAACTTTACCCGGTGATGACTATGAATTGGAACTAACCTATAATTATGATCACGGTGCTTATAACTTAGGTGATGGTTATGGTCATATCGCGATTAGTTCTGATGATTTAGAAGGATTACATAAAACGCATGAAGAAAAAGGATTTGAAGTCACTCCATTAAAAGGATTACCGGGAACTAAGCCTTCATACTACTTCATCATCGATCCAGATGGATACAAAATCGAAGTCATTCGTGGATAAATCATATCATATAGACAAAAAGTGAGCCGTTTATTGCGACTCACTTTTTTTGAAATAGGCGATAATATTTTCAGCTACATTCTGAGGTATGCCTGCTGCTTGAATGTCAGCTAAACTCGCCTCTTTTAAATTTTTCAAAGATTTAAAGTTCTTTAATAACTGTTGCTTACGTTTAGGTCCTAAGCCTTCAATCACATCCAATTGTGAAGCAAAACTATTTTTACTGCGCAATTGACGATGGAAGGTGATCGCAAATCGGTGGACTTCATCTTGTATCCGTTGCAATAAAAAGAAAGCTTGCGAATTATGCTCTAGCGGTACTACTTCAAGCTCAGGACCGAATAACATTTCACTAGTTTTATGCTTATCATTTTTAGCTAATCCGGCTATAGGCAAATCCAAACCAAGCTGATTTTCTAGTACATCTTTGGCCGCATCCACTTGCCCTTTACCACCATCAATAATAATCAAATCAGGTAAAGGCAACCCTTCTTTTAACACCCTAGAATACCTCCGATAAATAACCTCACGCATCGAAGCATAATCATCTGGACCAGTAACGGTTTTTATTTTGTATTTTCGGTATTCCTTTTTAGCAGGCTTCCCATCAATAAAGACAACCATTGCCGAAACTGGATTTGTCCCAGAAATATTGGAGTTATCGAAAGCTTCAATTCGCGTTGGTGCAACAATTCCCATTTTCTCACCTAGTACTTGTACGGCACCAATTGTTTTTTCTTGCTTTTTATCAATTAAAGCAAATTTTTCCTGTAAAGCAACTTGCGCATTTTTATTTGCTAAAAAGACTAATTTTCTTTTATCTCCACGTTTTGGTTGGGTTACTTTACAATCAACCAAAGATGCAACACTTTCATAATCAATTTCTTCGGGAATAAGTATTTCATTTGGGATAATATGTTCATCCTTTTGATAAAACTGTCCAATAAAGGTTAAAAAGCTCTCTTCTGGCTCGTCATAGATAGGAAAACTTGTAACATCACGTTGAATCAATTTACCTTGACGCACAAAAAAAACTTGTACGCAAAGCCAACCACGTTCAACATAATAGCCAAACACATCACGATTCACAAAGTCGGTTTGCGTCATCTTTTGACGTGTCATAATAGTATCAATTGCTTTCACTTGATCACGATATTCAGCGGCTTTTTCAAACTGCAAATCTTCAGCTGCTTGTGTCATTTTTTCCACGATTTCTTGGCGGATTTCTTGATAGTCTCCCCCTAAAAAGCGTCGAATTGCTTGCACCATTTTTTCATACTCTTCAGGGTCGATTTGAAATACACAAGGTGCTAAACATTGATGCATGTGATAGTATAAGCAGACCTCTTTAGGTAAAACCTGACATTTACGCAACGGAAAAAGTCGGTCCAACAACTTTTTCGTCTCATTGGCAGCCCCAACATTGGGATAAGGGCCAAAATAATAAGCCTTGTCTTTTAATACTTTACGCGTAATTAATAGTCGCGGATATTTTTCATTAGTTATTTTAATAAAAGGATAGGTTTTATCATCCTTTAATAAGATATTGTATTTTGGTTGATTCTTCTTGATAAGATTGATTTCTAAAAGTAAGGCCTCTACATTTGATTCAGTCACAATATATTCAAAATCGGCAATTTCTGAAACTAATAATTCGGTTTTAGTATTATGACTACCAGTAAAGTAGCTCCGAACACGATTTTTTAATATTTTAGCCTTGCCTACATAGATAATTTGACCTTGTGCATCTTTCATGAGATAACAACCAGGCTGATCAGGTAATAATGCTAATTTTTGCTTAATATGTTCTTTCATGTCTTCACCAAAAAGGGCCGGCTATCAACTAGTCGACCCCATCTATTAAGATAATTTTTCAACGATTTCCTCTAAAGCTGGTTTAGGTTGCACACCTACACGTTTTTCAACTAGTTCACCATCTTTGAAGAATAATAGCGTTGGAATGCTCATTACACCAAAGCTAGCAGCTGTTTGAGGGTTATCATCGACATTTAATTTTGTAATTTTTAGCTCAGTTTCATCGTATTTTTGTGACAATTGATCTAAAATCGGTGCTTGCATACGGCATGGTCCACACCATGGAGCCCAAAAGTCAACTAAGACTAAACCTTCGCTGATTTCTTGTGAAAAAGTAGCATCAGTAATTTCTTTTGCCATTTTTTACACCTCCTCTGTTCTTAATTGAATTATAACATGTCTTAGCATTTTTACCAAAAAGCATGCTTATAACCTATTTAAACTTCACAATCGTTGCGCCATTCCCACCTTGATTCGCTGGGGCAAATTCAAAGGAAGCCACACTGCGATGATTTTGTAGATATTGGGTAATTCCTTGTCTTAACGCACCTGTTCCTTTACCATGAACAATACGTACTTGCGGATAACCAGCCAAAATCGCCGCATCAATATATTGATCAACCTCATTTAAGGCTTCCTCATAACGTTTTCCTCTTAAATCTAGCTGTGGATCGACATGACTCGTTTGACTAGAACGTACGGTATGAATCACGCGTTTTGGTTCTTCTTTTACAGGGTCCGTTGCTTGCAATTCCTCTTGGGCTATCGTCATTTTCAAAATGCCCATTTGGACTTGCCAATGATGATTATCCACTTTTTGAAGCAATGTTCCTCGTTGACCATATTGTGTCACCATTACTTCGTCACCAGGTTTAAGTGCTTTTTGTTTTTTCGCTTTTTGTAAAACTTTATTTTTCTTCAAATGATCTTCTTGGTGTAAATCAGCTAATTTAGTTTTAGCTTCGATTAATTGGTGTTCTTTCACATTGCCTTGTCCTTGAAGTAATTGCATTTTACGAATGTCAGCAATAATTGTATCAGCTTCTTCTTGCGCCTTTTCAACCAGTTCATTGGCTTGTTTGCGGGCCTTAGCAAGTTCAACTTCGCGTTCCTCAAAAAAGGCTTCATAGGCAACTTTTAAATCATGATGCAATTGTTCGGCTTCAGTGACATGATGACGTAATTCAAGATATTCTGTTTCAGTCATTTTTCGACGATTTTCTAAGTCTGCAATCATTTCATTTAAATCTTGTGTTTCCCCATCTAAAATCTGTTTCGCTTGCTCAATAATCGGACTTGCTAAACCAAGACGACGTGAAATCTCAAAGGCATTACTACGTCCAGGTACACCAATTAACAGACGATACGTAGGACTTAAGGTATCGACATCAAATTCCATCGAAGCATTAATTGTACGCTTGCGATTATACCCATAAGCTTTTAACTCAGGATAATGGGTGGTTGCAACGACAAAACTATTTCGTTTTTGTAACTCATCTAAAATTGAAATGGCTAGCGCAGCCCCTTCTTGTGGGTCAGTGCCGGCGCCAAGTTCGTCTAGTAAAATCAAACTCTTATCATTCGCTTTGTTTAAAATACTGACAATATTCGTCATGTGTGAAGAAAAAGTAGATAAATTTTGTTCAATACTTTGTTCATCACCAATATCAGCAAAAACTTCATCAAATAAACCGACTTGACTCTCCTCATCTACGGGAATTGCTAAACCAGATTGCGCCATTAGTTGTAATAAGCCCAATGTTTTTAAGGTAATCGTCTTACCCCCAGTATTCGGTCCAGTAATGACAATCGTTTGGAAATCCTTACCGATAAAGATATCATTGGCCACGACTTTCTTGGCATCAATTAATGGATGACGGGCTTTTTTTAGACTAATTTCATTATGAGGGTGAATAACTGGCACACACGCCTTTAATTCTTTGGCATGGCGCGCTTTGGCATTCATAAAATCATAAAAAGCCAACACAGTCGCATTATGCGCAATTTCTTTACGATTCGGTACCAACTTTTCTGATAATTCCGCTAAAATGCGTTCTATTTCAGCTCGTTTAGCAATTTGTTGTTGACGTAAGCGATTATTTAACTCTAATACTTGTTTAGGTTCGATAAATAAGGTTTGTCCTGATGCACTTTGATCATGAACGACCCCACCGAAAATGCCACGATATTCTTGTTTAACAGGAATGACGTAGCGGTCATTACGCATCGTTACCAACGTATCGCTTAAATAGCGGGCATTTTTCCCACGAATTAAGCCATCTAGTGTTTCGCGAATCGTTTGCTCACTTTGTCTAATTTGACGGCGTAAATTGCGCAACACTTCAGAAGCTTCATCATTCACACGCCCATCTTCATCAATCGCTTCCTTTAACTCTTTTGTCAAGGCAGGCAAGTAAGTGAGTTGTTCTGACCAATGATACATGCGATTCAATGGCAAATCTGCTTCTTTTAATTCTTCAAAAAACGCCACTAATTCCTGGGTAGTCGTTAATACTTTTGTGACTTGCGCGAGTTCTTGTCCATTTAAGTTGGCACCAATTTCAATGCGTTTCATATGAGGGACAATACTTTCTAAGCGTGGAATTGGGATACCCCCTTTAAGTCTTAAAATTTCCATCGCTTCAAAAGTTTCGGCTAACCAATTATCCAGTTTCTCTTTTTTGGCAATTGGGTGTAATTTATCTAATATTTCCAACCCTTGATCTGTGGTTAGATATTGGGCAATTTGCATTTTGACTTGCTGATATTCTAATACTTCTAAAATTCTCTTATTCAATCTAACCTTCCTCTCACAATTTATGATAAAGAAAACAAGGAAGGACTAAAGAATGGCCTTCCTCATCAAACTTATTTCAAAAACAGCTGCTCAAACATATTTGAAAGTATCAGTGAATGCTTCACAACAAAACTTGCAAAACTAGGTTTAAAAAATAGATTTTGGATTGTTGCCAAAGGTATCATGCTCAAAATATAAAAGAATAAGCAAATAAATGTATAATATACGCCCATGTTTAATAGGCCAGCTGGTAGCCAATCTAAGTCATCCAAAATGCTCACAAAGCGTAATTTAATAAAAAATATACCGATGAATTTAGTCACTAGCCAGCCAATTGCCAATATCAAAAAGAAAGAAACAGCTGCATAGTATGCCTTATCTAAATCTAAAGCTGTACTTTGAGAATAAAAGGCCAATTTACTGTCCTCGGTAACTGACATGTAAGGAATATATAATTCTAATTTTTTTGCTAATCCTTGATACATGGACTTAGCCACTAAAAAAGAGAAAATAAAACCAATTGAATAAACCAATTGATAGGCTAAACCCCTTCTTCCGCCAGAATAAAACGAAAAAATGAGTAAAAAGAAAAATAAAATATTTAACATTCTTTATCCTTCCTGAGATTGACTACTTTTTTCTTGGATGCTTCGTTTGCGTTCTTCGTTTAATATTTGTTGTGCTTGGACATGATTGTGAATTTCAACATCTGTTTGGCCATTCTTTTCAAGCACTTCTTTTGCTTCTTTTTCCATCGATTCAATCCGCTTAATACGATTTTCTAACTCAACTAATTTAATTGTTTTTTGACGTAATTCTTGATTTTCTTTCTCAAGTTCTAAAATCTTTGCTTGTTTTTTTAATTGATCTGAAATTGCGTTAACACTTACTAAGATAGCAGCTTGTTCATTATCAATTTGCATAGATAGACTTTTTATTTCATATAATTGTTCATTGACTAGGCGAACAACTAAATCCATGTGTTCTTTACTTTCGTGTCCAATAATCGTATAAGTTTGACCATCGATATTTGCTTTATATCTTGTTTTAGGTGATGGCATCTTCATTTCTCCTTTAACCGACTCTCATCAATAGAGACAATTCTCATTTTGCCTACTTTCTTAATAGACAAAATACCTTTACCTATTATAACCAAATTTCAATAAATGTAAAATAGCTGGCATGAAGAAGGTATGTGTCTACTTTTTCCCAAAATCAGATTTTGGTAACCTCAAAATTAAAATACAATTAGAAATCAATTTATTCTAGAAATTGTAGTTTTGTTATTATGTTTTTTATTTTAAATATAAAAGAACAGGAAGATTGAAAAAAACTCTAATTCTCTCACTTCTTCCTGTTGACATATCCTTTATATTTGGCTATTATGAATATAGTCTTCATTGAAGTGTGAGTTCAATGGAGTTGAGGCTACCTGTTTCGGTTGCCTCTTTTTTTGTTCTTAAATTACGTTTTCAGTTTAATACAATTTTAATTTAAAATCAAGAGTAAAATTCACACTTTATTCACATTTGAAGTTCCAAGATTCAATTTCCCTTGAATTACACCCACGTGCGGCTCAAAAACTTCAGTCACATTGATACGATAATCTTCTGCTTTCAATTGATTATCTAGTTCGTGATTTTCCTCCCATTTTTCAAAAAAGACTTCCTCGTAGTCCTTATTTTTGTACGAAGCAATAATCTGAATCATTCCTTGCATTCCTGCACCCCAAGCTTTTCCTTGACGTTTCATACGGTATGTAAAAATTCTTAATTGGGATTCCATTATCCCTATTCCTTCTTTTTGAATTTGAATTCCACGCTCACGCAATGGTTTCAGATTCTTCCAATGTCTATGCAAATAGGCTTTAAGCAAAGTGTGCTGATCCATTTGGTCTGGTGTTTCGCAAAA
>DWVH01000008.1 GCA_019120335.1 Candidatus Enterococcus stercoripullorum | reverse complement strand
TAGCAATCTCCATGGGTAGATAAATATTGATACATCCTCTTTAGCCGCGGCAAATCATAAACAAAATCGATATTATCTACCTGTTTACATAGTTCTAAATCTTGATACCATTCAAGCGCTACTTTTTCATTGGGATAATATGGGACAAGCGCTACCTCATCGATAAGGATTCCCTCCTCCACACTTTTATTTACATATAACTCTCTTTATCCAGATGCTTAAAGATAATTACTTTTTTCTAGTAAATTTTCCATCGAAACCCCCAAGACTTTGCTTAACTGATAAATTGTTTCTGCTTTTGCCTTATTAATATCTTTATGCTTTTGTTCATACATTTGAATAGACCTTAAACTAACACCAGAAAGCTCAGCTAAATCAGCTTGAGTTAAGGATGAGAGCGAACGAAAATACTTTAATCTAGTCTCATGATTACGCTTTTTCATTTTTTTATTTGCAATTTCGATAAATTTAGTAATATCAGCTTCGTGTAAAGTTGGATACATTAATTCTAACTCATCAAATGATAGACAATCAAAAATATCTGCAAATGAATAGTCTGAGTACCATTGATAAAAAGCAATCACCCAACCTATCCAATATTCTTTTGACCGATGATAATTGATATCTTGCTCAACATAATCTATTTCTTTGCCATATGCTTCTGTAACTATTTCTAAAGCTAGTTCAATCCCACTTTTTCCTAAAATATAAGCTGGATTACCTGTTTGAATCTGCTTACTTATACTACTTGCAACAAACATTTCCACAAAATCTTTTCCAGGTATCTCTAATGTATTAATTGCATAATCAAAACATAGTCCCATATTTTTCTGTACACTACTGAGAGATGTTTCTTGGTATGCGTGGATCATCATTTTGCACCTTCTGTCTTATAATATCTTGAATGTATAGACCATTAGTTTCATTTTCAAGCATTTGGAAATATAACTTATTGGCTGAATCATTTCTTTCTTTTTTTAGCGTAAAATATTTTTCAGCAATCGCCACTTCTGCATTTTGAAAAGATAATTGATCAAATGCAAAACTAGACTTTAAAACAACTTGCTCACCTAATTTTCCTAATTTCATTGCAAAAGCTAATTGCTCAACTGTTATTGAATTATTTAAAAAGCTTTCAGCATAATCAAAATACGAATCATCCGCTCTATATCCGATAATTACATCATATGCATTCACATTCACACTAAAATGATCTACTAAATATCTTTTAGCCCTTCTAGCAATAGGATTGTTTAATGAGAATAATCGATGCTCTACTAGTATTGCTATCCAGTTTAATATTGAATATTCACTGGTATTCAAATTTAAAATATTCAAATATTTGGCATTTAAACTATAACAGTTACAATAACCATTTTTATTTTGACTGACTGCCCATTCTTTAGCTAATTCTTTCTGCTGTGTACAATAAAAACCTATTCCAAAATCATTATTTTTTCTTCCTGCACCATAAATAGGTTGTGGCAATATGATTTCAGATCCGTGATATATGAATAATTGTTCTTGCATCGAACTCACCTCTCTAAAATTATATCTCCTCAGTGATAGTTGGTCAATAAACGATGATTTCTTTATTTCAAAAAATACGGTTTCTAAATTCGCTACCTCAATCTACATACAAAAAGCTAGTAAATATCCTTGTTACTCTTTCGCTTCCTCATCACATAACGCTTGATAAAACGCAGGAAATTGCTTTGCCAGACGTAGCATTTTGCCATCATTATCTAAAAAACAGTGGGCCGATTCAGCAAGTGCAACAATTTTTCCTACTTCATTTTTCATCTCGTATTGTAAGATAAGTTTTATGCCACTATATGTTTTCACGGTGGTTTCAATTATGACTTTATCAGCAAAAGTCGTCGTGTTTTTGTACTGACATCGAACATCGATAACCGGAGAAATAATCCCCATCTCTTCTAACTTCAAATAATTCCAACCAATATCTTTTAAAAATGCGACATGGGATTCTTCCATCCAGCAAATATAATTAGAATGATGTGTGATACCCATACGATTTGTCTCATAATATTGGTCTTCACGTTGATATAGACTTATTTATTTCCCTCAAAATTTTCTAGCACTTTGTTTTTTAATCGTTGATAGCGGTATTGCGTATTTTGATTTAATTTATCAAAGTTATCTGGCATGAATTCAGCATTTTTATAAGATACGTGAAGATTGTATAAACGAAACTGGTCAATCGTAAAATCAACCAATGTATCCTCAATTAAATTAAAATAATGCGTCATTCCACCCTCTGTTCGAATACGATAGACTTGACCGCCAACTAGTTCTCTGACTAACATCGCAGTAACAGCACATTGTCCATAACTTGGATCTAACGCTAAATCAAACGAATCATCTTCTCGACAAACAGGCAAAGTGGTCAATTCATCCCAAGCATTTAGACAAGCAGCGAACAGTTTATCTAACTTTTGATGTAATTCAGGATTTTCCTGATGCGCTTTATTGTAATATCGATATGAAATCGGTCTGCCGTATGTGGTATACCATGTTTTGTGATTGTCATTTGCATTGAGACAATAATCAAGAAAATAGCGAAATTGCACTAACTTAGACACCTCAATCATTAATGAATAATATTCACCCGTATATTCAGATAAATGCAAATATAAACGCATTTCGATATAAGGTTCTTCATTTTCAGCTAGCTCTGGATAAATAAATAATAAATCCGGTTGAGCAAAGCCTATGTATTGTCCTTCAGTTAGTTTGCCATTTATCGCTTGGTCCATCCAATCACGCAATTCTAAAATATCCGGATATTCGAAAATCGCATGCGTGGACTCAATATGTACAAATTGGTTCTCAATCTTCACAAATGAGCCTACAAATTGACTATTTTGTTTGTTTTGATATTTTTTCAATGGTTCTAAAAAGAAGGTTACTGTGGTTTCGCCTAACTTTATAGAACAATGTAGAGCATTTTCTGCTGACATATTTATTCCTACTTTCCATGAGTTTTGATATCTAACAAAATTAAATTAATTGCTTGCTGCAAGGAAATCTCTGCACCAAATTCTTGACTTTGACTTCTAGTTTGATGGCGTTTTAATGTTTCTTCAAAAGACAAATCATAATAATATGCAAAAATAGCATCACCGAACAACTCTTTGACAAATTGAAAAACCGGCCGATACCAAGTTGCATTCAAAATTCCTTCTAAAATGACGTAATTTTCATGTTGATGGGCATATTCTAGCAAATGCATAATGAATGGAATCGTCTGAGAATAAGGACCGTCTTTGGTATGAAGCATTTCACGGCGAATAACATCTTGAGAAATCAGCATCGTCTCAGGTCCTAATTTTTCTTGTAATTTTTTAGCCACACTGGTTTTCCCACTACCAGAATTCCCACGTAAAATAATCAAAACCGCCATTTGCACTCAGCATCCTTGTCATTTTTCTATATTATACTACCTATTTTTGGATAAAAAAAGATAACGACACCGCCAAAATTGTAGCATCGTTATCCAATAGAGTTAAATGAGTTGTTCGATTTGAGCGATTTCGATTTTTTTCATCGTTAGGATTTGTTGATTGATTTTTTGATAGGTCGCAGGAGACAATTTTTGAGCAAAATCTAGAAACATCCGTGGAAAAATCTGCCAAGAAATGCCATATTTATCGACAATCCATCCACACTGTTCACTTTCAACCTCTGCAGAAAATCCCTGATAAAACGAGTCAATTTCTTGTTGATTTTCGCATAGATACAATAACGATAAAGCCCCAGTATATCGACTCGGCCCATGACTAATATCAGCAAAAATGATTGGAGTGTTGTCAAGTTCGAGCACATACCATTGATTGTGTTCGAAACTAGTCACATCTGTTTTCGCAGCGAACTCACCTTGATAATAGTCACACATTTCTTTGGCTTTTCCATAAGCATCCACCAACGGACAAATTTTTGGCAACTGTTTGGTCTGATCTGACTCCATTACAAATAACCAATGCACACCAAATCTATCTTCAACTATCGTCATATTATCAGCTGAACAAACCTTACCTGCAAGCTTATTGACATATCCATCACATTCTTCTTGTGATTGACAAAAAACAACCAAACGCATACTGTCATTGATTGATACAAATGGTCCGGCCGAAATCGCTTCAAAACGGACCTCTCAAGTGAAAAGCTAACCAGTTCCATCTCACCAGAAGGCGTATCGGAAATTTTCACACTTTGAATCACTTTTGAATGTTGAAAAATACTTGTATAAAATTGCGCAGCTTCCATCGCTTGTGTATCAAACCATAAATGTAAAACTACTTTTTCTTTTTGTTTCATCTTGTCCTCCACTTTTTATGTATCCTAAAAATTTTGAACGAATTTTTTCACTTCATCCACCAATCGTGTATGATTAATATCTGCACGAACTTCACACTGATTCAATAAATCTGATAAGTGCTCTTTTTTGACTAACCAACCTGCCATGTCATTGATTCGATGAGGAAATTCTTTAGGTAAAATTTCTATAAAAGTAAGTTGCGTTTGTTGTTCGTTTACGGTAATTTCAAAAGTTACCGTGCCATTCGCCCATTCATACTTGATTTTTTCTTCAGGGTGATAAGTGAGCAATTTCATTTTTTCCTCAAAATATGGTTCCTCACTATAGAAACGACTAGCCTCAAGATTTTCCATCAAATGCAATTCTGGAAACCATTTGGCAAACCCTTATGTTGTCGCAATCAAATTTCAGTTTTCATTGGTTGAGAGTGAACCTTCTAGCTGCCAAGATAATTGCCAATCTGTGCCATCTTTTGTGATTTGATAGACCATCCTCATCGCCCCCCGATATATAGTAAATGCTAACAAACATAGTGAATGTTAGTAGAGAAATTATACTAAAATCACCAAATTTCATCCATTATATCGCTTACAATTTGGACTGAAGAATCAAAAGTAATTTCTTTTGCGTATTTATAACTATTTTGATAATTTTTCCACAGTTTTTTCTGATAATCAGAATTTCTAATGTTATCAATTTGTATTGACCATTTATTAATTGCCTCAAGCGAACCTCTTTTATTAGCTGTATTATTTATTGCCTTAACTAATAAGCTTCGATTGATTTCAGTATTACGAATCTTCCATAATGTAAATAAATCATATCTATCTCTAGGTCTTGTTGAGGCTTCTCCCCGACTAATTACAGTTTCTATTTTTTCAGCGATAACTGTTTCAAGATTATATGACAAAATATCGATTTCATCTTCAGAAAAAATTGAATACAATCTATACTCAACCTCGTGAGGAGTGATAGCATCACCAGTTGTAACATCAATAAAAACTATTTCTCTTAGCGTATCGTATATGGCGTTAATTCTAATTTGAAATCCACCATATATATCATCTTTTCGAATAGGCTTTACAGAATCAAGAACAAATTGAAAACCATCGCCATCATTTTGATTGAAAACTTCATTAAAAATGTTACATAAATTGGTTTGTGTTAATTCTTCGTTTTTAATTGATACATCCAGATCCATAGTGGTTCTTTTTTCAACACCTATCATATTTCCAATTAGATATCCACCCTTTACAATAAAATGATTTTTATAGACACTTTTTGAAATCATACGTAATACTTGTTCGATCAAATAGGATTGTTGAATTTGCTGAAGGGGATCATCTTTTTCTTTTGCAATATTTTTTATTTTAGCTTTAAAACTATTTGCATTAGTAAAATTCATTATAGTACCTCTAAGTAAGCTTGAACTTTTTTAGTAACTCTAAATAATTTAGCATAATATAATAATTTAGAGTAATCTATTTTTCCCATCTCAATATATGCTCTAAATGACGGACCAACAATTTGTGTATCAATACTATATATACCACGCAAACTTTCTGTTAAAGCACGTTCCACATCGTATACACGAACAAGTTGACCTGCAGGGGTGCGAGTTTCGACTACTCCTATATCATAATTCTTACGTAATACGACAGGTTTGATTCCTGCTTCCTTTAATATTTTCGTATTTGTTCCATATGGAAAACTCATAACTGGATTATAAGGTACAGTTAATGATAACCCATGTAACCAAAGTGCTGTTTCTAGTGAATAGATACCTTTAGGAAACTTATATTGTAGGACGAACAAATCATCTATATACACATCAGGTTTACGATAAATTCCAGAAACATCTTTTTCTAACTCCCCTGTTTCAAGTTTATTACGTACTATATAATATGGTACGCCCGCTTCTTTTACTTGGTTAAAAGTAATAAAACCTTTATTAGATTCCAATAACTGATTCAAATCTTTCACTTTTATCACCTCACAACAATATGCTAACATTTACATATAATGTTAGCATATTGTTTTAAAAAAATACAAATATAATGCAAAAATAATCATGCAAAATAAAAAAAGACTATCCATTAACAGATAGCCCAAAATATCATACTCGTTGGAAATAATTATAAAATATCTCAACAATTATTGTCTTTATCTATTCGGATTTCTAAATTATCCGGTAAATGATGTATTTCCCTCTTAATAAATTCAGGATAAAAATAAGTCTCTTTTAAATCTTCAAAATTTAACCAAGAAAAATGATGGGTATGAACCCCTTCGATATGCGTGAATTCATTTCCACGAGTGAATAAATCTGTCTGTGTAACATCTAATAAAAAATATAAACATAACTCATGATAATGCTTTTGATTCACATCTTCAGTAAAAAATGACTGATCTAACCACAATGGACGAATAATCTTTGGTGAAATCTGCAATTCTTCTAGCATTTCTCTTTGAATAGATTCCTCGGCAGTTTCTCCTAATTTGACACGCCCACCTGGCAAATAATAATAAGGTGAACACTCATCGCGCATCGCTAATATTTTTTGATTATCAATGATGATTCCGCATACCCGATAATTAAATTTCTGATTTGCAACTTCAAAAGTAACGTCCATTTTATCTCCTTTTTCTTGAATAGTCACGAAAGATATTTACTCGCTTCTCGAATACTCAAATTAGCCATTTGCTCCTGATATTTTTCTAAAAAATCTCGCACCCAGTCTGGATTCGTTTTAGAATATTCACGCAAGGACCAACCAATTGCTTTATTGATAAAGAATTCATTTGTACCAAGACAATTTAAAATGATTTGTTCCAGTTGTGTCGTATTGGTTTTCTCTTTGAAGCGTAATTGATACAAAATTACAATACGTTGAACCCAAATATTTTCCTCCCGGGACCAGGCTAACATTTCTTCATCTACGCGTGAATCTTTCAATGCAATATTACCGACTACTTGTGCCAACATATCCACTGTGTCCCACCATGATTTAGCCATGACTAAATCTTTAACAGACGAAATATCTTCAAAACACACTTGCTTTTTCATAGCTAAAAGATAATCATAAGCTAAATATTGAAACTCGCGATGAGCATCAGAATAACATTGATTAATAAATTTCCAATCGATTGAACCTTGCTTCTTCTCAATTTTCAAAAAGTCTTTATAAAGATTTCTTCTATCCGCTGCAGCAATCCCATAAAAGCTAAACTGGTCTTTCATATACTTAGACATTGAAATAGCACGTTCTGGATTGCTATGGGTTTCAAAAAGTTTTTTAATCGTTTCGTACTTGTTCATCACTCATCCATTCCATTCTGTTTTCTCATTATATAATTTGTCAAGAGTATTCCTTGACGCTCAACCTGTTGCATTTTAACAACCTGATAGCCTCTTTTTTCAAAAAATGGTTTGGCTGTGATTGAAGCATGGGTTATAATGGGATGCTTAACTCGCTCTTCCAACAAATCACAAATTTGCGAAGCCACACCCATTCTGTGATAACTCGGAGAAACATATAAGCGATCTAAGTAGCCTGTTTTATCCATATCTCCAAAACCAATTATCTGATTATCCATCACTGCTACGAGACAATCATTCTTCATGAAAGAAGACTGCCATTTTTCTAAATCAGGATTTTTCGGTGCCCAAACAGCTAATTGTTCAGCTGAATAATCCTTGGCGTTGGACGTATGCACGGTATGAAAAAACAACTGAACTACCTGTCGTAAATCGTCTTTGTTATACTTCCTAAGTTTCATGTGTGATTTACTCCCAAATTCTAAAAATATACTTTAAACATACATCAACAACTAGTGTCATGCAAATTATCATGAATGAATGAACAACCAAATTTCCATCTTCGCTTGTAGTTTCATTCCAACAATAATTTGCTAACATTTCGGCAGTCATTCCAGTAAAAATTCATTAGGGACACTTATTCCCCAACTTCCTATATTTTATCAATTCTTTGCTGATTATATTTCTCCAGTTTTATTTCATTTCTTTGAATTTATTTGCGCTATCTGTTTACTATCCATAAAATGTGTCGCATACTTTCGCTCAACTTCAAGTCTACCACTTTTACTAAATCGGAGTTCTTTCCCTTTTTCCCCATAGCCGATATTGACTAACGGAGGGTTTCAGAGCATTTTTTGTGCATATTTATAGATTTGCTTCAAAATTTTGGTCCGCTTATTGAGATTACACGTACATGCTTTCTCTAGATAAGATACTTTGCCAAATCGCAAGCTTCATAATTTTGTTTAGTCAGTACACCAATTTCCATTAATACATCCACTGGGACAATATACCCTCGTCGCTGCCGTTGATTTTCAGCCACTTCATTTACCTTTTTGATTAATTGTTGAGCATTCACTTTGCTTTCTTCCTTTGTCTATTATCAATTGACTGAGACTCATTTCTTGGGTAGGCGCATCATATTGTTTTGCATTCAAAAGTTTTGAAAAAAATGCCAATTAAACAAATACGTATGATACATGCTAATTTCAAAATTGATACACGTAAAATCATAATTTTTAAATGCTATTTAGTATCAATTATACAAAAATTCCCATTTCCAACTTCTATTAAATTTACAATAGCCGTAAAACTTATTATCTTTCATAACAACTTTTCTATTTCGATATTATTCAAATGCTAAAGTAGCACAATTCCGGTAATTTCTTTTTGATAACCTACTGTATCAACATTAATACAACTTTTACGCTAAGTTACACCTATATTCTTTCCTATCAGTGTAGTTATTTATTTTTTATCGCAATCCATACTTCTTGATGACTATCACCTAGATATGACTCAATAACCGGTAAATTAGCTATTTCATAGTTTGAATTTGGTAACCATTCATTGTAGAAAGTAGAATAAACGTTTTGAACAGCACTTGGAAGTTCACCATTTGCCTCGATTACGACCCAAGTTGCTGACGGATATGACATTTCTTCCATCCCTTCAAGCATTGGAATCGTTTGATACTACATCGTATCCACTTCGCGAGTCATTCCAATAATATAATTCATTTCTTCATTCGCTCCCCATTGACCATCTGAAACAATACCTAATATTCCAGCAGGGCAATTGTTCGGATGCTGTGCAAGAATTTTTTCAATCAGTCCCTCTTCCTGTGCTTTTTCCCATATTTTGGGAATTTCTGTAAATGCATTTGATGTTAATACTTTGGTTTTGTATCCCATTACCTTAAAAGCTGGATATTCTTTTATTTGATATTTCATCTTTCATCGCCTCACTCATTTATTTCACTTATTACTTGATAAAATTCTTCATCTTGCACAATACTAAATCAACTTTGTACTTTGAATCTAACACCAGAATAATTATTTCATTCAAAAACTGCTATCGATATAAAAAAACTCCAATCATCTATTTATACTCAATAGTGTTCAATAGTTACGTTTTTTCATGTAGCAATTTTGAAATCAGCATGCATAATCTTTATTTATTTGGTATTTTTTCATAACTTTTGAACGTAAATCACTATTGCTTGCATCATTCATTTATTGGCTGCAAATAAGTAATCGGATTTTGAGCGGATTGATTCACTTTGCTCTCTTCCTTTGTCTATTATCAATGATTTGAGTTTCCATATTTTGGGAAAAGGCGTAATTATTAAATATGACCTTATATGAGATTTATTTATTATTCTCTGACATGCCAATTTCTTGCAAGAAGAACGTATTTAACGCTTGCCAATCGACCTTGTGTGTGATGGTTTGATTGTTAAGATAAGTCTCAATTTCAGGGATGCTCTCTTCAATATAGGTATGAATATCCATAATTGGGGCTATTTCTGCTAATTCTGAACTCACCATTTTGATGCTTAACAAATTATCCACTGAAGACTTTAGTTCTGAAGGCAAACAAACCTTGACTAATTCATCAAATAAAACTGGTGGTGCCGTATGATACTTTTGCAGCCAACGACAAGCTAAAATAGGGCGCAACGCATAGAAATATTTTTTAGGCTGCACCATATCTCCAGTCAAATACTTGGTAAGATGACCTCTAGCAATCGATAAATAGTGATACATCATACGTTCTTCGGATAGGCACATTGTCAAAAGAGGCGCGAATCTTGCTGCAAAATCCGTGTGAACATACACAACTGGCGAGTTTATCCATTCAAACAGCGTTGGATTAGACTTCGCTAGCAACTTCAAGGTCTTGTCCAAATCCCAGCCACTAACATCCCATGTCTCATCAATTGGCAGCTCAATAACATCACGATCTGGCGTCAATTTGAGATAATCTTGGGCTTTACGTTTGTAGATAAAGCGCACATCAAAATCACTATCCGGCGAGGCAAATCCCCATGCACGACTACCGGACTCTACTGCCCATAGCACTTCAACACCATAGATTTCTTCAATTTCCTTTAACTTTTGCGGCACTAAAGCCATCATTTCCGCTTGTGTTTTCATAGGTGGTCCTTTCTGATATTATTATCGTTAAAAGATTTCAAAATGACTTATCTCATGAGTAACTTTCATCTATTTGTATTATAATATTTTTGTCGAATATTACCTATAAAAAATCAATTTATGAACCTATCAATTAAAACTTAATCATCTAAATATTTTTGATGAAGCGATACTGTTCTTTTTCCTCACCAAAACCAATTCTTCGATAAAATTGATGGGCTTCTTTTCTGTTGATTCCTGAATTAAGTCTGAGCGTATATATACCTTTTTCTTTAGCCCAGTGAATTGCAGCATCGATCAACTTTCTACCCAAACCTTGCATCTGATAATTGCTTAAAACAGCAAGACCTAAAATGTTAACCATACTATCTAGATACAACACGTTATATTTCTCAACATGAATAAATCCAACAACTCTCGCATTAAGTTCTGCAACAAAAACCATCTCTCTATTTTCATTTAAATTTTCAAGTTGCTTACTAACTAAACTTTTTTCACAATTATATCCTAGTTCTTTATTGCAGATTTTACATATATCCACATGATCATTAATTTCGTATTTTCTAATCATTTAGCTACCTCCATCTAATAATATCATTAGCATAAAACCTATTTTACTGGCTCTAAATAAGTCCTGAATAATTCATACATTTTATCTTGAATGCTACAATTACTGTTGCATCAACCGATTAACAAATTTTGACTTTTCACCAAACAAGTGATGAAAAAAGAACTCCATTTTGGGCTATTTACTTCTGGTTTTCATATTTCCATTTTGATGCCTTATAGGTGTTTTAGCTCTATCTATCCACTTTTTTGTTGGCCGATACAATCAGCATCATGGGACGGCGCATTTCATCCTGCATCCCCGGAATATCCATCATGTTTTCCGGCGGCTGCGGCTCCACAACATGATTTATTATAAAACCATTTGAAAGCAGTGTATTTAGATATGTGGTCAGTGTTCTATGATATTTTGTAACCTTTTCTCCCAAAAACACAGCTGTCCGTTTGCCCTCATAATAATAATTATCCACCGGAAAATGCAGTATTTCTCCTTTTTCGTTATAATGCCAGTCTTGTGTTCCATAGGCAGTAAAAACAGGATGTTCAACCGTAAAAACTAGCTTACCACCAGACTTCAGTATTCTATATATCTTTTTTACTAAAATCTCATAATCTGCTACATAGTGAAACGCAAGTGAACTTAATATTACATCAAAACTCTCCTCTGGAAATTCCACATCTTCTATAGCACAGCATTTATATTCAACCTGTGGAAAATGTGTTTTTTCTTTGGCTACCTCGAGCATTTTATGAGAAATATCAACACCTACAACAGAAGACGCTCCGTGTTCCATCGCATAAATACAGTGCCATCCATAACCGCATCCTAAATCAAGCACACGCTTATCTTTAAAATCCGGCAGCAGCTTTCTCAATGTTTCCCATTCTCCTGCACCGGCTAGTCCCTGCTGCGAGCGACTCATTTGACTGTATTTTTGAAAAAATATATTATCATCATATTTGTTTTCTTTCATCTGAATTCCTCCTCGTTGTTTTATTTTCCATAGCTTCCTCCTTTTCTGTAATTTTGATTTAATATAGCATATTTTAATAAAAAGAATAGCAGAGCATTCGAGTAGCATACGATAACTGGATATATTAGTTCAAGTTCATCTTTTACCTCTTCACTTACTTTGAGAATAGCTTGTTTGATTAAGAGTTACCTACTCTATTTTCCCCTCTAAATTTAAGAATATTAAACATTTCGTCCTGATGGATGTGCGCCAATTTTTGATCCCACATATTATTATTTTGTCTCATCATTTCAGCCATAATTTTCAACTTCAAACTCTGCGCAATAATCCCTGGGTTTGTACTTGCTTTTCCGACAGGCATTGCATTATTAAAAGTAGAATTGCCAGATACCGTAATCAAGGCTAAATTACCAAAGCAATTCAGATCTGCATCAGCCCAAGGGGACAATTCAGTTGGATGTTGAGGGTAGAAATGTTCAATTGAACTTCTGAACTGAAATTGCCAGTCATTCGATAGTGGATGTATTATTTCATGACCATTGAATGAGTAGCCATCTCGGTAAAGCAAATAATCTAAATAACTAAATACGATCCGTTCAAATCCAAATCCAGAAGCCGTTTCAAATCTAGTTGCATCAACTTTTGATTGCGCATAATTTTCAAGAATCTCTAATACATCTGCATTTTCATCATTAAAATAACTCGATAAGACTAATGAAATCCAGTGCATTGTTTTTGGAGAAGTATATGTTATACGTAAAGCAGATTGCAAAGTTCGAATCTGTCTATTTCGATTATCTTCATCTCCACCAAAAGTTCCGATATATTTTGGTTTGTCTCCTTTGGCATCACGATATTTTTCAAGCCTTTGTAACGACCATTTACCTATTTCTTTGTAATCACGCGCATATTCACGTTTTAACACAAATTTGTCGAACAATACGCGTGCTTTTAACATCATGAATAGGAAGTGCTTAGACGAGGATTCATCTGCCCAATTGTTCTGAAGATTAATTAAAAAATTCTTGTCATCCAAACTTGCATCATCATCCGCACTTGATCTCGTAATTGCTTCATTGACTTGCAACAAAAAGTTTGGGAAAGAAATAATCGACTCAAAACGTTCATTCTCTAGCTCATCACTTGATGTTGATTCACTACTCATCACTCTCTTACCTTGAAGTATTTCTTCAAGAGTGAAGCTTTCTTCTATCATCACTTCATTTTTATAGCAACCGATTAATGAATCAAAGTCAATTATCTTATCAGACAAGCTACTCCAATCATCACTGAATATCTTATCTCGTTGCTTTTTAGGATAATTCATTTGAATATAAGAGTCCATATTGGAACAATATTCCCAAATATCACTAGCTATTTTCTTAGCTTCTGGTGATGAAATTTTTGCTAAAATATTTGACTTGGCAATTTCATGTAATTCGAGCTGCTCACCACGAGTATTCATAATTTCAAAATAATGGTTTAAGTCGATTTTAGCAGGTACTTGAACACGGATAAGATTCACCTTATCCAAACGTTTCATGAACTTTTCTTTTTCTGAGCTCAAACCTGTCTTCTCAAAATAATCATCAATAATTTTATATCCCTCTTTAATTTCTGATGAATGCAACTCATCAGTTAATTGGTTTGTATTGGGTAATATTACAAGCGTTCTATTCGCCTTATCTCTAGCTTCAAAACGTAATGCATCATTAGCAAACGCAATACCCAAATATCTTTCAAGTAAAAATAATGTTGTCAAGCGCTGTTGTCCATCAATAACTTCATAAACATTATTATCCTTTTGATTAACGATTAGATTGCCCAAAAAATAATCATCTTTGGTACTCATAATATCTTCGATTAACTGTTCAATTTGGTCAGAACCCCATGCGTAATTTCGTTGATAAATCGGAACCTCATAATGAACATCAGAAAATATTTTTGAAACTGGTATCATTTTTAAATGATTGTCCATGATTACCACCCATTCCATTGTTTAATTAATTCGTAAATTGCTTTGTAGCTGCTGCTTTGAAGGTCGCTCTCTTCTACACTTTCTAAGAATATGGATTTCAATTCTTGCGGGTCATTCATTTCACTCATTATTGAAAACAAATCTTTACCCAGATTGATCCGATCATGTTGACCAATTGCATACTTATTTACCGTTTGTGGATAAATAGCTTTCATTCGTAATCTTAATGAATAACACCAAGTGTATAGCTGATGCATGACCGATTCATCGATTGTTTCAAAACCAAACCTATCAGCATAAAATAGCAACGACGCTTCATAAAGTTGTTTTATGTAAATGTCACCAGTTCGCCTTCCTGGGACTTCTTCTTTTTTATGGTAATTATCAATTTTATTTTTAATTTGTTCCAATAAAGCTGAATAATGCAAGGTCCACTCAAAGAAGCGTTTTCCGGCAATAATTGGTTGGGTTAATTGAAATTGGTTTAATTCCCCAGAACTGAGCAATTCACTTGAACCACTCGAATTAACTTGTTCAATGAAAATATTACTGGCTTTATGATAAATCGCATAGTTATAAGTATTCGATTGCTTGATTCCTTTGAAATACTGAATTTTATCAGATGAATAATGTAACCCATCCCTGTTATTAAACCATCGAATGACTGGATACAAATAATTTCTAAACAAATCCTCAAGAGCATTTTGATCCATATCTTCCCAATCAGAAATCAATCTGATTTTTAACTGCTCAGGATCTCGAACCATTTCTCTCAAGTGGTACGATTTCAATAAATCATGAGGCTTGAGTGCTTTTCCACGTGAATTTTGTGAATCAAAGAATTGAAAGGCCTCCTGCTCACTGTCTGTCACAATCTTTACAACAGTACAATTTTTTTCAAGAAACTCTTTATACTTTCTTTTTTCTTCCTTGGTAAGTTCATTCACTCTCTTTTGGAGCAATTTATAATTATTGTAAATTGCATCACGAGATGACGGTTTATAATTTTCACTCAGAAGTTTTTGGCTTTTTTCACCAAGCACATAGAGTAAAATGGATAAGGTTGTAGTCCGTTGCTGTCCATCAACTAGATTATAATCGTAATGTTGGCTATTATGATTCAATTCCCTATGCAAAATGACCGAACCTAATCTATACTCATCAATTCCTAACTTATAAGCTTCATAGGTATCTGCAAAAAGGGTATTGGTTGAACTAGATAACCAACGATATGGACGTTGATAATCAGGAATCTTTAAATTGATATTCATTAACTCTTTTACGCTGATGATTTTTAATTCGTCTTGAATTAATGTCAAAATACATCCCTCCTTATTGAAATCTAACTCCTTCATTATAGCACATACAAACCTTCAAAAGTCCGCAATTAATAATCAGAGAACACAAGAAATAATATGAACATGATATTCGAAACCGAACTCTAAGTAAGGTGTATCAATTGTATAGTTGTAATCTTATTAGCTTTTCTTTTCTGCACTAGCGTTTGGAATATTTTTTGCATAAAATTCTGCTGATTGTTTATCATAAAAACCTTGTGCAATCACATTCCCGAACTGATCGACAACAATCCATTCTTGCATGTTAGATTTCTCCTTCCTATTTAAGTTTACTAATCATTGATTTTAGGATGTCATATTTGTTGTTAATCCCCATTGAAGTCGTTCCTGTAATTT
>DWVH01000042.1 GCA_019120335.1 Candidatus Enterococcus stercoripullorum | reverse complement strand
GGAAAAATCAAGTAACAAGCAAAATATCCTCGTGGAATCCAAAAGACAAAAGCAAGAAGATTAATAGCTGCGCCAATCAAAAAGGCCACAAAGAAGCGTGGAGAGACAGTCACAATCCATCGAATATAGTCATAATCATCTAGATGTTTCTCATATTCTTTTTTGTCATAAACCCAGGCAAAAAGAAATGGAAAAATACCCCCAACCATAAACGGATATAATAAAATGCCGACTAAACTAAAGAATAATTGGATCCAATCTTTCCGATTAGTTGGTCCTTTATTATCCTTTTCCATCCCTTTTTGATTCTGAAACATCGATAAAAGTCCTCTATTTTCTTCCAATGATTATCCCTTCTTTCCTCTTCTTACTCGCATCATTCTTTTAGGTTTAGGAATCGTCCCTTTGGATAAAGTAGCTCTAACTCCTACAGCAACCTCTCCTTTTTCTTTAGGCATAGAACCTTGTTTCATCGATAGGTGCGGACGCTTGGTTTGGTTATTCCCTTGTAAAATACCAGGATTTACCTTGCCTTCTCTTATCGGTGCTGTACGCATAGAAGCGCTTCGAGAAGTAGGAGGAGTAGGCGAAACAAAGCCCCCTTGAGACATCCGATTCACTTGACGATAATGACTGGCCTGTGTTGGTTTGACACTCATCACACTAGTCCCTTGTCTACTGGTCGCATTTCTTGTATAGGTTGGATTCGGCATATTTTGTACCTGACGAGGGCTGTTTTCTGGACGATGCATTCCAGGTCTTGCGCTTTGACGATGCGTTGAGTGTGCTCCTAACTGTCTACGATTAACGGCCTGATTACGCATAGCTGGACTCACGCTTTGTCTTTGACCGGATTGTCTAGTCGGTGATTTCGGTGCCATTGGTCGGCTTGGCGCTTTGTTTAGCTGTTGACGAGTAGGATTCTCTGTTGAAATTGTGCCATGATTTCCTACACCCTTTTCATTAGGACTAGCCATCGTTTGGGCACTTCCCCTATAGTATCGATTGTTCATTGTCGCTGGCTTGGTGGTTGAATTTCCCCCTGTATTTCTTCTGCTTGCTGGTGCGTGACGAGAAGAGTTCTTGCGTGGACTACCTTGGGCTAAACCAGATTCACCTCGTTTGAGACTTGCCACACTTCTAGTAGCTACAACCGCTCCTACGCCTCTTAAGGCACGGTTTCTATCCATTCTTGCCTCTGCCTCAGAAGTTGGTGTTGTAGCGGATGAATGCATACCAGGAGTAGGTGTAGACATGCCAGAAGAATCAGTTGTACCAGATGACTGCCTATTAGGCATACGACTATCATTCATACTATCATTCGTTCGCGCTTTTCCTTGACGCAAGCTACTTCCTTGTCTTGGATTTTGGCTGTTGCCATTTGATTTGGTAGTAGCCTGTCCTTGTCCTTCTTGTGTACCTGCACGTTTTTGGCTACGTGTATGATTCATAGAAGATACGGCTTGATTTGGCGCTTCGGATACATGAGCATTAGTTACCTGCTTGTTAGCCCCCTCTTGTACATTTGTTTCTCCCTGTCTTGCGTTTGATCGTTTTTCTTCTTGCTTTTCATTTGGTACATTGGTTCTTTGATCATGTCGTTTTTGACTTCGTTGTTGCTGCTTCATTTCTTGAACACGATTCAATCCTAAGTCTTGTGCGCCATGCTTTTCAGCTGCTTCTTGTTTTTCTTTAGCCGTTTGTTTGCCTGTTTCTTGTTTTCGTTGACGAGATTGGTTTTGGCGTTCACGGTACGCTTGAGCCTGTTGACGAGTTAAGCGATTAAAGGCAAGTGGGTGAGTCATTAATCGAACCATTTGTCGGCCATTGAGTTCTCCAACTAACAACATAAAGATAAAATGCCTCATGGCATATAAAACAAATGGTAAACAGATATACACAATCAACGTTAAAATTTTCTGCCAGGCATCCATATTCCCTTGAGCAATCTTAAAGCCAATACTCAAATAGCTCGCAAAAATAATCGCTAAAAAGCTCAATAAGGCTTTTAAAAATATCAGGATGAAACTACCCTTGGCATAGTTTTTAAACGCATTCACACTCTCAATAAATAAACCAAACAACAACATAATCGGCGCAAGGGGTAAAAAGAGAATCTGTAAGAAAGCGACCGCATTCCGAAACATGCTTAACATGAAATACACGAGCGTTTGTAAAAGATTCACCACGAGATAAAACAGTAAAAATATCGCGTTATTCGAGCTATTAAAGTATTGAATCGCCTTATTTTTATTGTTATCTGCCTCATAATCTGTGACTGCTTCATGAATCTTTTTCCCATCTTCTGTGGTAAGATCATTATCTAAAAGGATTTGAATACGATCATAGCGTTTGTTCTCATACTCTACACTCTTACTTCGAATTTTCTTGACATCACTCGTCCCATAATTGGTTAAGAGATAGGGTTCAAAAACATTGGTATAAAAGACCTGCGTGGCGATTAAATCTCCTGCTTGTTTCATCTGTTTTTCTGGTGTTTGTGAGGTACTCGGTGTGACTTTATCGCCGTTGATAAACGCAGGATTGACCTGGACAAAACTCGTTTCTACCGCTTTATCGACATTTAAAATCGTCGTTGCAACCGAATCGGCACTGTTGACATCTTTTAAAATAGCTAAACCAGTAAAGGTAAACACGGTCATTAAAAACAAAATAAACGCACTACGAAAACGTTGTTCCACCGCAAATTTGATGGCCATTAAAAGGGCTACGATTGAAATTCCGATTGTTCCAGCTACACCAATCATGCTTTGGGCAATACTAGCGGTTAAATTCACAAAAGGTTGCTTGACTTGACTGACTAAATCTAAGTTAAAGAGATATTTGACCATCGTGGTATTGAAGGCACCTACTGCTCTTACCGCTGACCATATCATATTTTTAATTGTGCCAGAAATATTGTTGTACATTTCTTCAATGGCCCCACCAAACAAGGCACTACTTTCGTAAGGTTTGGTCATTAATTGAAATGAATTTTCTTTATACCGTTGATAGATACTCGCAGGATCTGAGACGATACTCTCTACATTTACCCCGTTACCATCAACAGAGGCATGCGTCAGTTGCGTAATAACAAACATAAAAGTAAACACAAAAAGAATAATGAAACTCTTTATCCAAAACTGCTTTTGTTTTAGAAAAGAGCCGTAAACCCAAAATCTATCCACATATTTATCCACAAAATCCCCTCCTATCTGACTTTTTCCAATTCCAGGGCTGCTTTAATCGCACCGTCTTCTTGATTGGTAGATTTAATGGCTTCCATCCAACTATCAAATAAGACATCAATAGCTATCGGTTGATTTCTACCTAGGTGGTCTTGAAATAGACAGGTTCCAGCAACCAAACGCTCCATCATATCGATATTCGCTTGATTTGGCTGCATACCAAAGAAATGTAAGACTTTCTTTTGCGCTTCTAATTGATTTGGCCGAAACGCAAATTTATAGGAAATCAATTCCTTTTTGTCTTCACGGTCATAATCCATAAAGGCTTGTGTGACCAGGTAAATATCTGTACCATTGGCACGTCCTTTACGCAAACTATCATCAATAATAAAACGACCTTGTGCGGTGTCTTCCCATCCTTTGGCTTCATCAAAGATGATGGCTGCATCTTCTTCCTTATTGGTGGAGAAAATATAGGTCAATTTCATCAAGACTTCCATGATGGCCATACCTGCAACTTGTTCATTATTGATTCGTTTCGCTTCAATTTCTTCTTGAGTAGGAAGTTGTAACCCTTGTGTCCCTAAAACAGTCACCATATTATTAAAAGCAATCGCCTTACTGTAATCATTTCCTATTAAGACTTTCCCCATACCAACACGATACCCAGATATCAATTTAGCCAATTCCGCATCTTTTTTCTGAATCAACTCAATCACGCGCGATAAATGACGTTTGCCTTGACTCGTCATGACTTCATTGATACATTCTAAAATCAATGTTTTCTTGGTTGTGGCCGTTCTAGGGTCACGATTCACCTCTCCAAAGGCTTCTAAAACACTCCGGGCAGTCTGAATCGCTTGTTCTTTCGGTAAAATCATCAAAGGATCGAGCATCCCTCGATATTGTTCTTCATCCGATATCGATACAAAATGGATACGATCATATAACGCTTGAAACTCCGGTAAATGCTTGTATTTTTCTAAAGCCTTCATAAAGAAGCGTTCTGTTTCATTTTTCGGATCGATATACAAAATCTTTTGTCCTAAAAAGGTTAACCATAAGAACACATACTTCACCAGTACCGATTTTCCCATACCCGGCGGACCAATGATTAAAGTATTTCCGTTGGTATGCATAGCGCCTTCAATGGCTCTCTTAGTTAAATTTGGGAAAAACCAAACAATCTTACTAGACAAGGCTAAGGCTTGAGAAACGGTCTTAAATTTCTTAGATGTAATAACTCTACCTAGCGGCATCCCATATTTATTCCCAACTTCTTTGTGTAAATCAAAGCCTAAATCCGCTACATAGCCTGTTGTGGCGACTTGTTCATAGCTTCGAAATTGAATCTTATTGCCAATCATGCACAAATTAAATAAAGTTAATTGATCGGCCATCGGTCGATAAACTTTATAATCGGTATCTTTTAACACAAACTGTAAGTCCTTCACGTTGGCTTCTAGTGTTTCTAAATGATCCGCAGATAAAACAAAAATGGTATGACTGCGACATAATCGCTTCATCCCATTTTTTAGTTGATTTCTTAATTCTCTTAGTCTTTCTTCCCCGAACAGAATCACTTCGTCATCATCGGTTAATCCGATAGCTTTACTCTGATCAATACTTTGTTCGAATAATCGTTTCCGCATTTTAAAGACTTTATTTTTATCTTTTTCCTCAGGTTCAAACTTCACGATTTGATGCGTTTCAATCGCAAAAGGTAAGCTATCTTGTAGATTTTGAATAAACGCGCTGCCATACATTGTATCCGGCATCGAGACAATTGGCATAAAACAAAGATAGTGCGTTTTATCCAATTGTTCTACCGTTATATATCCCTTATGTGGGGTCACAATTCCTTCGTTGATTTCTTCTGGTAATAATTTTCTAGTCGGTAAATGATCTGTTCGATGAAAGGCATAGTATAAAATTTTTTCAATTTCATCTCTTGTCAGACGTTCCATCTTTTTATAGTTCAAGAAGTCCTCATAGAGCATTTTCTCTTCTTTTTGATGCATGCCTAACAAGACTTGTCTAGATTTTCGTTGTCCGGTGAGTTGTTTGACAATCATTTCTAAAGCATATCCAGCAACTTGAAGATACTCTTTAGGATTGCTGGGCTTTGGATTCGGTGTGAGCTTCACAAATAAGTAGGTTTGGTAATCATTGATTTGAATTTCATCCTTTAGAATTTCTCCGGCTTGCTTAAAATATATCTTGCCTAAATCCGCAAACTGTCCTTTTACTAATTGATGAATAGTTGTATCTAGATGATGGTCTAAATCAAAATGTACGGGTAAATTAATGAAGTGAAATTCATAAGTATCATGACTTAAAATTCCTTCTCCGTCTTCGATATATTCCTTAAAAAAGGCTAAATCATGGATAGGGAACGCTTGAGAGGCCATGCGATACCCAACCCAAACTTCGTCTTCCACCGTAAATAAATAGTTTTTATAGAGCGCTTCTATTGGGTATTCGAGCGCTAAGGCTTTGTTTTTCTTATGCAAAATAGCCACCTCGCTTTGATATTTTTAACTATAAATAAAAAAGGTATCACTTTGTCCATATATTCATGTTAGAATAAATCAAACATATAATATTGGGGGTACCATATGCCAAAATTAATTTATGACTTATATAAAGAATTCTCTAACAGTAGATTTTTTATCGCTTTCTTGGTTATTTTTCTAATTTTTACTTATTTTTTACCAGCAGAATCCTTGTTAGTTCTTACCTTTTTCAAAAATATTCTTCCCACATTTTTACCTGACAGCATGACTCAATTTATTCTCTTGTTAACAACTGACCAAGAAACAGTCTCTTTTTTATGGCAGTTCTTTGTTACATTCTTTGGTATTTTTCTAATTTGGGATATTACACAAGACCAATTCATAGATGGCAAAACAAATTTACGTGCTAGATTTCTATTTCCCACCTCTTTATTTTTTTTACTAACACTAATCCAATCTGTACTAGCTAATAAACCTTTAGTAAAGTATTTAATTTGCATATCTACGAATCCGTTATATATATTCATTCTATGTTTATCATCTGCTTTTTTTGTAATCATTTTTACATTTGTATATTTACAACCTTTCATCTATCCAATATATAAAATGGCTAATCGTCAAATAGTTGCTTCTACATTAAATGGAATACTTTTAAAAGGTTGTTTGAATTATATTTTTACCACAATTTTATTCATTCTGTTTGTAGGTTCGTTTTTACTACTAATATTTTAAAAAAGATTCTACAAATAAAAATAATTTAGAACAATGGATAAAAATATAGGATAAAAAATGATAAGAACAAAACAATACAATGCCCCTACTATTTTTACCCCTTGTTCTCCTCCAAAAGGATCTTTGAATGCAATATTTTTTCGTTTACATAGACTTGCAAATAGAAGATATGGACTGATAAATAGAATAAAATATATCGCAAAGAGTGGAAAGGTTTGAAGAAGTTGAATATCCCATGCAATAAAACAAAACGGTATACTAACAAGTAACGAAAGAAAGACTCCGAATGCCTTTACTTTATATATTTTTATCACCGTTCTAAAAATCCAAGCAAAAAATCGATAATAAAACCACCAGATAACTATAGTGCCTAGAATTGTATTCATAACAACCATTTTCTATTTTCCTCCTAGGATGCTGTGTACAATATTAGTAATTGGAAACTTATTTATAGTTTGCTCTATATAATAATCCTACAGAACATAGCACCACAACTACTATATAGATAGCGTGTATAATCAAAAAATACCGTTTCTTTTTACTTTCACTTATCCTATATGTTTTTGTTTCTCTATCGACAAAGATTTTATTAAAAATATAGTATGATAGAAGTAAAGTCCCAAAATATAATACTAAAATAATTTTTAATATCTCCATATAGCTTCCCTCCTTATGTGTCTATATTCAGTATTAGTACTATTATTAGCAGGAGCGCTATTATTATCATGAGTTGGATAACAAGAATATAAAGGCTTGATAGCCTTTTACCTATAACATGTATATCCATTTTTAACTCATAAATGATACGATGAAATAGATAATAGGCAATTGGCCAAGTAACAACGATTATACCCAATCCCAATAAGATTATCATCATAGTAATTTTCCCTCCTTATCTATGAATTAACCTATGATTTGATACTTGTGATAAGAAAAATATAGAATAAGAAATAACGAAATAGCAATAACACTCAATTCAAAAATCAAAAAATAGAGCGTACCTTCTTTTCTCCCTATCTCTTTCTCTTTTACTCTATTGCTATTGTTGAAAACATTTTTCAAAATAAACAAATACAGGGCTGGCATCGAAAAAATATTAGCTGCTAAAAAATAAATTACAAACTGCATGTGCTCTCCTCCTCGTAAAAATATTGAATAGATAGCTATAAAAAAATGCCTAACCAATCCTTCATTGTTCGATTGGTTAGGCTCTTTTTATGTTTTTTTCTGTGTACCATACACAAAGGGTTGCTCTAGCGTATCTACAATCATTTCATGTTCATAACTTTTTAGCGTTCGATGATATTGGATTCTTCCAATCATAAACTCAAAAAAATTCTTATGGTCCCAACTTAAACTAAACAGCCACCAGATCAAAAAGAAGGTGGCCGCAGTCATAAGGATATATGAATTCGTAAAAAGATGAATGATAAAATGAATCTGAAAGATACACGCAGCCGCAAAGATGAGTACTAATATGCCTAGCATAACCCCTGAAAGAATTAAGTAGTCTAAACGGATACCATCTGGAAACCAGGGGATTGTATATCCTTTAAATTGATAAACTTTGTGAGGTTGTTTAAACTCCCGCGTATAGTTATACTCCATAACGACTCATCCATAATCGCGCAGGTATGGCAATGGTTCCTGGGCCTGTGCCGCCACCTTTCCAGATTTGATTTTTCAACCACTCCCCAATCTCTGGTGTATTCCCTAAAAGAACCACTAACATAGCAAGGACAAATACACCCATGACCATAGCAATCGTGCGGGCAACTCCTTGCGTAAAAATTCCTACAAGAATCAAAACGACGCCTACTACACCCAAAAGAATCAAGACCTGGGTGGACATACTTTCATAAATTCCTCTAAAATCAATTGGCATATGCCTAACCTTCTTTCATTACTATTCTTCTAATTTTTGAACAAAATAACTATCTTTCGTTGGTTTGATAGTTATTTTAAAAATGTTTTTTACTTGACTTTCACTCTGTTCGAAAGTGAAATCATACGAACCATAGGCAACAAAATCCCCTTTTTCAGTTTGAACAACCTTCTCTAGCATCATCTGACGGAAAGTTGCTTGTCCGATACCAGATAAATCACTGATTAAAGAGAGATTCTCATCATTTGAAACATATAATCGGAAAAATTGTTGTAGGAATTTTTCGATTTTACGCTGATCTTCTGTAGATACTTCTATCCCTTTTGGATAAGACGCTTTTGGTTGATACAAAGGACGTTTGCTTGGCTTTTTAAGGTTTCGTGGGGATAAACGTGGTCTTTCTAGCAAGAC
>DWVH01000041.1 GCA_019120335.1 Candidatus Enterococcus stercoripullorum | reverse complement strand
AAATCTTGATACATAGTGGATTTTCCTGTCATTCCGGACAAACTTAGCTTTCTCGGTATCAATCAACTAAATACTCGGAAAATTCACCCTCCTGCTTAAGAAAATCTCCTTTCATCCGATTTTCTTAGCAGAAGGTAACACATGAATTTTCTCGTATTTGACCAAGTTGACTGATAACATTTTACTTGTAGCTGAACGCCCCTTCTCACAACCTTTTACTCAAAGCTTTCTCTGATTCTTTTGGCGATGGCTTCCATTAAGGTTGGGTTGTATTGATCTTGGTGGTTGCCAAAGTGCATTGAGAAGTCGTCATGCGGACTAAATCTAGGAATCAAATGAATATGTGAGTGGAAAACAGATTGATAGGCTACTTCACGGTTGTTATTAATAATATTTAATCCTTGCATGTCTGGGTAAGCTTTTTCCAAGGCACGCGCAATTTTAGGGATGCGAGCAAACACTTGAGAAGCTAATTCTTCATCGTACTCAAAAATATCTTTAGCATGTTTTTTAGGCACCACTAAAGTATGACCAGGTGTCACTTGGGTAATATCTAAAAAAGCATAAACGACATCATCTTCATAAATTTTATAGCTAGGAATTTCTCCATTAATGATTTTACAAAAAATGCAATCTCCCATAAGTTTTTCCTCCAATAAATAAACGTTGTGTTGTACTTTTACTTTAACATATTTTAGGTCATTTGGTTAGTATTTACTTTGAAAATATTGGTGAAATGTCGTGGGTAAAAATGAGAAATAGCAAGCCTTGTTTAATTTTTTTAACCATATTCCTTGCGATAAATAGGATTTCTAAGTACAATGAATGAGGAAAGAGAATAAGAGTATAATCTATGAAGTTTTATATGTATGAAAATAATAGAATTTAAATGAGTAGTGGTAATTTTTTTTGCCAATTGGAATTTAGGAGGACTCGTTTCAATGTCAGTATTTAGTTTTGATCCCAGTAGTCAATTAAGTATTGTGGCTTTGCGTGTCAAAAATCGCGACCAAATGATTAATTTCTACTGTGAGATGTTAGGATTTAAGTTAAAAACCGAAGAAAATGAATTAGCGATTTTAGTAGCTGAAGATGGTAGCCATGAGCGCATTTGGTTAGAAGAAAGCCCACGTGCAACAGAGCGTTTTGGTGAAGTGAAACGTCTGAACTACTATAAAGTGGAAGTGCCGACTTTATCTGAGTTTGCGGCAGTATATTCACGATTAGTTCATGCTAAATATCCAGTCATTCAAGCCGAGTTTACACCTGATTTATGTCAGTTTACTATCGTGGATCCTGAAGGTAATCAGTTGGCGATTCGCACACCTGAAACAGTGAGCATTGACGAAACTTCACTATTAACTTCAGCCGATCCAAACAAAAAATTATCAAGCAAAGCACGGATTGCGGCACTTGGTCTTCACGCACAAGATGTACAAGAAGAGTGCCAGTTTTTAGCTGATTTACTAGGTTTTGAGTTTGATGAAAATAATATCGCTTTTCAAACCTTAGCAGATGGGGAATTTGGTATTTCAATTGTCAAACATGATACCGAAAATGTGAAAATCCCGAGTCATCAAATTTTAGGCTTAGATTTCTTGAAATTCCAATTACAAGATGAACAGTTTGAACAATTATTAAAATATGTTCAAGAAAGTCAAATGAAACATTACCTTGATAGTAAACAAAAGATTTTAACGGTGTATGATCCAGTCGGTGTAGAATGGTGGTTCTTACGTTAATTGCATCATACAAAGACGTCTGATTGGTTACCGGATGAATAGTCTAACCAATTAGGCGTTTTTTTTATGAAAAGAGATAGAGGAAAAACATGCAAGAAAATTTTTATCCAATAACACAAGCAAAAATTCAAGAATATCTAAGTGAAAAGGTCTTTCCAGGAGTTTGTTATGCAATTATTGACCAAGAAAAGATGATTCAGCATCATTTTGGTTATGCGTCTTTAATTCCAGAAATGCGGATGGTGTCTGAAAATACGTTATTTGATGTGGCCTCTTTGACAAAGGTTGTTTGTACCACAACCATGATTTTAAAATTGATGGAGCAAAGCGTCATCGAGATTGACCAACCTTTGAAGAAGTATCTGCCAGCTTTTGGCGATGAAAGCATTACTTTACGTCATTTATTAACCCATACCGCTGATATTGTGACTTATATTCCGAATCGTGATCAGCTCAACAAACAGGAGTTAATGCAGGCTTATTTGACTTTAAGAGCGGGTGATAATCTAGGAAAAGTTGTCAAATATACCGATGCGGGGACGATTTTGCTAGGATTCATGTTAGAAGAAATCTTTCAAAAGCCAGTCACAACTATTTTTAAAGAAGAAATTTTTGAACCGTTGCAGATGACCGATAGCCAATTTCCACCACTTGATATGCATTATTCGATTGCAGCAACGGAAGATACTTTGTGCGGTCAAACTCATGATCCTAAAGCTCGAGTCTTAGCCGAACATGCGGGCAATGCGGGACTATTTACGAATTTAGCAGACTTATTAAAATTTACCCTGATGTATCTAAATGAGGGGCAATTACCTGATGGACGGGCCTTTTTGCAAAGAAAAACGATTGCCCAGCTTTATCAAGATCAGACGCCAAGTAAAGAGGAAAAGCGTTCGTTAGGTTGGGATTTGCGTTATGACTTTTTATTCCATACAGGCTATACCGGGACGTTTTTATGCATTGATCCCAAGGCGTACCAAGCCTTTATTTTCCTATCAAATCGCGTTCATCCGCATGATTTTAGACAAGAATATTTAGCAAAACGAGATGAATTAATCGCGATTTATTTAGAAGAAAAAAATTTAACATAAAAAGTCTAGACATTTGTGATATAATGGACTTGTTTGTAACCCTATACAAGAAAGAGTGATTCATTTGGTAGAACCTTTATTTATGAAACCCGTATTTCAAGAAAAAATTTGGGGTGGCTCAAGATTAAATACGGTCTTTGGTTTTGAACTTCCTAGTGACAAGATAGGAGAAGATTGGGCAATTAGTGCGCATCCTCATGGAAAAAGTGTGATTGAAAATGGTCCTTTCAAAGGTCAAACTTTAGATCAACTTTGGCAAGACCATCAGGAATTATTCGGTCATCAATCAGAAGAAGTTTTCCCGTTATTAGTGAAGATTTTGGATGCTGAAGATGATTTATCTGTCCAAGTCCATCCTGATGACGAATATGGCAAACATCATGCTGGTGAGCTAGGTAAGACCGAGTGTTGGTATATTATTGATGCCGCGCCAGGAGCTGAAATCATTTACGGTCACCATGCGCAAACGAAAGAAGAATTGGCTAAAATGATTCAAGAGGGACGCTGGGATGATTTATTAAAACATGTGCCAGTGAGAAAAGGGGATTTCTTCTTTGTTCCGAGTGGGACGATGCATGCGATTGGTAAAGGAATCATGATTTTAGAAACCCAACAAAGCTCAGATACGACTTATCGGGTGTATGATTATGACCGCAAAGATGCGCAAGGAAATACGCGTGAATTGCATATCCAACAATCCATTGACGTTACCAACGTTCCTGATCATGCACCAGAATTAGCAATTAAAGAAGTGCGTAAAGGCAACAGTGCGATTACCACTTATCTTCAAACTGAATTTTTCAATGTCTATGAATGGCTTGTGAAGGGAGAATGTTCTTTCAAAGCTTTTGCACCCTATACTTTGATGACGGTAATTGAAGGTTTTGGTTATCTAGTTGTGGATGGCAAAGAATATGAATTAAATATGGGGACAAGCTGTATTTTGCCAAATCAAGTGAAGGAATGGCAAATAAAAGGCGATGTCAGAATTATTGCCTCTGATACCGCGAAGAATAATAAATAAGCTACATGTATAGTAAAAGTAAGGGTAGTTCAATCATATCGGACTACTCTTTTTTTATTTTCGTAAAAAAATGTCCATTGCAATAGACACTTTTTTATATTTAATTGAAAGCGTTTCAAATGTAAAATGTAAATGTGGAGGTGATCAAGATGATTTTCAGTAATAAGGAACAAGAAATAATCAACATTTTGTTAAACAGTAAAAGTATGATTACTGCTGAAAAAATTTCAGAACTAACAAATGTGTCTGTCAAAACTATTTATAGACGGATTAAGAAGATTAATGCTCAATCTCATTCTGGAAACGAAATAATTATCTCTGAAAGAGGAAGAGGTTTGTTAATAGATAATGATGAGTATCAACAAACTATCCACTTAGAAAAAATCCAAGGTGAATATCCCTCAAGACAAATGGAGGTAATTTTTAGTTTGTTATTGAACTCGCCTCATTATACCTCGATTGAACAAATATACAGCCAACAATTTGTATCTGATGAGACTATTCGATTAGATATTCAAAAAATTAGGGAAATATTAGTCCCTTATCAATTAAAGTTGAATAAGCGAAAAGAAGAGTTTCGAATCTCTGGAAATGAAGAACAAATAAGAAAATTGATGGCTGAAATTTTGAATACTAAAAAGATATTATTAAATGATACGTATTTAACAAAGACTAGTATGATGACTTACCAGGATATTGATTTTATTACTAATCAATTAATGGAAATAGAAAGTAAGTTAAATACACAGATTTCTTATCCATATAATGAAAATATTTTTATTCATATGTATGTAATGATTTCAAGATATAAAAATAATCCGGAATTATCAAAAATGCCTAACTCGGAGGAATTCATATCACAAGAAGTCATTTCAAAAAATCAAGATATTTTAAATCTCAGCAAAAAAATAATAAGCAATATTGAAGAATATATTGGACAAAAGTTAAATAAGGAAGAAAATTATTTCCTTTTTCAATATTTGTATTCGTCTAGGCTTGTTACGAATAATGTACTCTCTGATAGAGAATCTAGTGTTATGAAAATTGCACAAAATATATCTTCATTAGTGATAGAACATTTTGATATTAAAGTAGAAATTCAAGATTTAGCTACAGAAATATATCCACATCTAAAAATGATGCTTTATAGAATTAAACAAAGAATTAATATTTCAAATGAGTTATTAATCGACATAAAAAGAGAGTACAGAGAACTATTTGAGTTTTTGAAAAAAGAGGTTGTAGCGACTATATCAGATGATGCAGTTTCTGATGATGAAATTGGTTTTTTAACTTTATACTTTGCAAAATATATGGAACAAATTCCTGAAAAAATAAAAATATTAGTGATTTGTTCTAGTGGTGTGGGAACTTCAGAATTACTAAAAGTAAAAATTAAGCAATCCATACCGGAAGTTGAAATTGTAGAAGCTTTATCTGTTAATCAATTTACGAAGTCAATTAGTTTATCTCGATTTAAAGATATCGATTTAATCGTATCAACAATTAAAATGAATGAAACATACGGAATCCCATGTATTTTAGTAAATGCGATATTTACAGAAAGCGATAAGAAAGCATTAAGAAAACGTTTGGAGGAATTACAATGTTAGGGTCAATGGATTTAAAAAATGTAATTAATAGAGAAAATGTATTAGTTGATATTGAAGGAACTACAAAAGAAGAAGTTTTAAAAGCATTATGTAATCAATTATTTAATACTGGATATATTAATGATGTTGATGATTTCTATGCAGATGTTTTAGCAAGAGAAGAAGAAGGGTTAACAGGTCTAGGAAAAGGAATTGCAATTCCCCATGGAAAATCAGAAAGTGTAATCAACACTACAATTGCAATTGGTAAAACAAAGCAACCAATTGAATGGGGTTCATTAGATGATAAACCAGTGGAGGTGATTTTGTTATTTGCAGTTAAAAACTCAGATGCGACTACACCACATATTAAATTACTTCAAAAAGTCGCAATTATGCTAGCTGATGATGAGTTTTTAGTTGCACTTCAAAAAGCTGAAAATGAGGATGAGCTTTTTGGAATGATCACTCAGCGAGATTAGTTTAATAGTTGAGTATTTTAGTCGTGGGAATTATTTAATAAAAATAAGAAACGTTTTGGAGGAATTATTATGAAAATTGTTGGAGTTGCAGCATGTACATCTGGTATTGCACATACCTATATTGCAAAAGAAAAATTATTAAAGGCAGCAAAAGATTTAGGCCATGAAATTCATATTGAAACTCAAGGTACTATTGGTACAGAAGATGAGTTGGCAGAAAAAGATATTAAAGAAGCTGATGTTGTCATACTTGCAGTTGATATTGCTATTACTGGAACAGAACGTTTTGATGGGAAAAAAGTTGTTAAAGTGCCAACAAGTATTGTAGTTAAAGCGCCGAAACAACTGATTCAAAAAATTGAAAGCGAATTAAATAAATAGAGAGGAGTGTTTGTGTATGAAAAAAGTTTTAGGAGAGATTAAACGACACTTATTAACAGCAATTAGTTATATGCTTCCTTTAGTTGTTGCGTCTGGTTTGTTGATTGCTGTAGGGAACTTAATGGGAGGACAAGTTGTTACTGATTTAGCTAAAATGACAGTTCCAAGCGCATTTACTTCACTTGGGGTGCTTGGTATGGGTTTGCTGCCATCATTTATTGCAGGGTATATTGCATTCTCTATCGCGGATAGACCTGGTATTGCTCCTGGTTTCTTAATGGGACAAATTGCATCATTCTTAGGTGCAGGTTTCTTAGGTGGGATTATTGGTGGTTTCTTGGCCGGATATATTGCTGTAGTTATTCGTAAATACTTAAAGGTTCCAAGATGGGCAGAGGCTTTAATGCCAATGATGATTATTCCAACCATAACTGCAATGATTGGCGGATTAATTATGTACTTTGTTTTAGGTACACCAATTGTTTGGATTACAGGTGGATTAACTAACTTCATTGTTGGACTAGATCAATCTCAAAAAGTTCTATATGGATTTATTATTGGTGCTATTGGATGTATTGATTATGGTGGTGCAATTTCTAAAGTTCCTAATTTAATCTGTGATGGACTTTTACTCGAAGGAATCACAGGACCTGAGGGAATCAAAGTATTGGCAGCAATGGTACCTCCAATTGGTGTTACGCTAGGTTTATTATTATCTAAAGTAGTGAAAAAACGTATTTTTACAAACCAAGAAGTAGAAGCTATAAAAGTCGCATTTCCAATGGGATTATGCATGATTAGTGAAGGCGTTATCCCAATCGCAATGAATGATTTGGTTAGAACTGTAATTTCAACTTCTATTGGTTGTGGAGTGTGTGGTGCAATTAGTTTTAGTTTCGGAAATGGCAGTCCTGTTCCTAGCGGTGGTGTATTCGTTATTCCAGCTATGTCACAACCATTAGTTGCAGTACTTGCGTTGCTTATTGGTTCTGCTGTTACTGCTGTTTTACTTGTATTATTGAAAAAACCATTAACTGAAGAACAAGCAGCTAATATTGCTGAAGAAGTTGAAGAAGAAGTAGATTTATCAAGTATCACAATTAACTAGAAAGGTTGATGTAGATGTTTGTATCTATGAAGACATTGCTTGAAAAGGCTAATAAAGAAAATTATGCTGTGTTAGCAGTTAATTGTATTAATGTTGATATGGCAAAGGCAGTGATTGATGCCGCAAGTGAGTTAAAAGCACCTATCATTGTTAATTTACTTCAAGAACATCTAGAAAATCATTTAGCTGCGAAATATATTTTTGAAGGAATAAAAAAATTGGCTGAAGATAGTTCGACGGCGGTAGCAATTAGCTTAGATCATGGTCAAAATAAAGTATTTGTAAAAAAATGTATACAACTTGGATTTTCTGGAGTGATGATGGATGCATCTATGTACTCACTTCAAGAAAATATCGAAACTACAAATGAAATATTAAAATTTGCAGAAAGTTTTGGAACAGGTGTAGAAGCTGAAGTTGGCTGCATGGGAGCAGTTAGTGGAGATCATTACACTGATCAACAGATGTTTACAAAACCGGAAGAGGCAATTGAATTTATTAATAAGACTCAGGTTGATTGCTTAGCTATATCATATGGATCATCACATGGAGATTATCCTGAAGGGTATATTCCACAGTTCAAATTAGACATTATTAAGACCATAAAAGAAGCTACTGGTGCTGCCTTAGTATTACATGGTGGTTCTGGTGCTGGAGAGCAAGTAATAAAAGAGTCAGTCAAATTAGGAATCAACAAAATAAATGTAGGTTCTGATTTTATGAAAGCACAGAGAAATTATCTTAAAAATGTGTTACAAGATAATCCTAATGCAGATTATCCCAAAGTGCTAACTGAAAGTTTAGAAGTGGGTAAAAAAGTTATTATGACATACATCGAATTAACAAATTCGGTAAATAAAATATAGAGGTGAAGATAAATGTTATTAAACATGAATCAATTGTTAGAAGTTGCGAAAGAAAATCATTTTGCTGTTGGAGCATTTAATATTTCAGACAGTAATTTGTTTAGAACTGTTGTTGAAGCTGCTGAAGAAAATGATTCACCGGCTATCATCGCTGTACACCCGACAGAATTAGAATATTCAAAAGACGAATTTTTCCAATATGTAGTTGAACGAGTAAAAAATAGTCCTGTCCCATTTGTAGTTCATATGGATCATGGCGATTCCTTAGCATCTATTTTACGTGCAATTCATTGCGGATTCAGTTCAGTAATGATTGATGGTTCTCTACTTCCATTTGAAGAAAATATTAAAGTAACTAAAGAAGTTGTGGATGTTTGTCATAAAATTGGCGTTTCTGTTGAAGGTGAATTAGGTACAATTGGTAGTACTGGAACATCAGTAGAAGGTGGCGTAACTGAAGTAATTTATACTGATCCGGCTGATGCTAAGAGATTTGTTGAAGAAACTGGAATTGACACTTTGGCAGTCGCAATTGGTACTGCGCATGGAATCTATCCAAAAGGAATTAAACCAAAATTACGAATGGATGTTTTAGAATCAATTAAAGAAGTAGTTGATATTCCGCTAGTTCTTCATGGTGGTTCTGCAAATCCTGATGAAGAAATTGCACAAGCTGTAAAAATCGGTATTCAAAAAGTGAATATCTCATCTGATTATAAATATGCTTATTATAAAAAATGTCGTGAAATTCTTGCAAATACTGAGTGGTGGGATCCAAATGTTATTAACCCTGAATGTATTGCAGCTGCCAAAGAAGTGATTAAATTTAAGATGAATTTATTTAATTCTATTGGTAAAGCAAAACTATATCGTGAAGCAGCTACACCAGCTTGGAGAGCAGAGTTTAACTAATATGGATAAGTAAATTTTGTTGTGGACATCTTGATTTTGAATTAAGGTGTCCATTTTTAATAATTTTTGACAAGTTGAATGTAAATTAGTGACTTTTAAATTCTATCTAAAAAAGCTAAAATGGTACTGCAAATATATGAGTAAAATATTGAGTACTATTCTAAATTCATTTGATTAATAATATTAATGGATTTGTTGGAATAAGTTTTTTTGACAGTAGGGAATGACAATGGTAAAAATCGTATATTTAATGCGGCATGGACAGACACTTTTTAACGAATTAAAAAAAGTACAAGGCTGGTGTGATTCGCCCTTAACTGAATTAGGTAAAGAACAGGCCCGGCAAGCAAGACAATATTTTCAATCACAAGGTATCCAGTTTGGTCAGGCTTATGCATCGACTCAAGAGCGAGCTTGTGATACTTTAGAAATTGTTTGTGACTTGCCTTACCAACGTAAAAAAGGCTTGAAAGAATGGAATTTTGGTCGCTTTGAAGGAGAACCAGAATTTTTAAACCCACCGCTACCTTATGGCGACTTTTTTGTGTATTATGGCGGAGAAAGTCAAGAACAACTGATGCAGCGAATGAACGACACCATGCAAGCAATTATGCAAGAAGTGAATAATGATTTGCCTACTCTGGTCGTCTCTCATGGCGCTGCTTGTCGTAATTTTATGCGTGTTTGGGAGGAGTTTGCGAAAACGGATACTCAGCAACGTTTAGGGAACTGCTGCATTTTAAAATTCGCCTATAAAGATGAGAAGTTTATTTTATTAGAAATTGTCAATCCGAACGAAGCAGAAAAAAAGTAATTCGTCAAGGCAATTTGTTGTTGAATTCACGAAAAAACGCGGTAAAATATAGATATAGGAAAGAAGGGATGTCGTATGGCAAATTATCATAGAATCTTGGTACCAATCGATGGTTCCATTTTAGCGGATTTAGCTTATCAAAAAGCAAAACGTTATGCCAAACAAACGAATGCACACTTAATCGTATTATCTGTTGTCGATACATCTGGAATCGCAATGCATGATTACGGCGGTGGATTCGAAATTGATCCATTAATGAATACTGCAAAAGAATTTCTAGAAGATTATGCTGAAGATGCAGCTAAAGATAATATTAATTGTAAAACGATTCTAGAAGTAGGTAGTGCAAAAAATGCCATTCTTGAAACTGCCAAAGATCAAAATGCCGATTTAATCATGATGGGGGCAAGTGGTACGAACTCATTTACCCGTCTATTCATCGGTTCTACAACTGATTTTATCGTTCAAAATTCAAAAGTGGATGTATTCGTAGTGAAAACCCACATGGACAATACTACTCGTCCAACCCATTAATTTAGCTCTTATCAAGTTTTTGTAATTGTTTACTTTAAAAAAGCAAATCCGTCTGCCCCAACAGATAGATTTGCTTTTTTAATTTGGGTTATTGACTCATTTGCCTAATCTTCATACACGTAATCAGAAAAATATTTTTCAAGAATTTCTTCGCGAGTAATATCAAAGTCATCAAAATATCTACTGTATACTTCAAGCGGCGTATGGATGTTTTCGGGAACTTCTTCAACTAATTCAAAACAGTCGATTATTTTGCTTACTTGCCAAAAATCAAGTGTATCGTCAGCTGTTTGATAAGGTTCTTCGGTCAAATGCTGCTTACAATACTCAATTAGTGTCGCTTTGTCAGGTTTTGCTGGAAATTGTACTAAAACGATGCGATGTTCATAAGCTTTTCTAGAGATTTTTGTTTTTGCCTCAAAAGCTTCGAATAATAAACTTAAAGAAAAATAAGCCATGCTAATCCCCTCCTCATACTACATTCTATATTGATTATACCATATGGAAGTTTGATTCAGTATTTCTTTCTTCTTTGAGATTCGTTATAATGAAAAAAACGAACAAAAGGAGACATACAGATGATAACAGCAATTTGGGCGCAGGATAAAAATGGTTTGATTGGTAAGGATGGGTTATTACCATGGAAATTACCGAATGATTTGAATTTTTTTAAGAGCAAAACGATGAACGGGACCTTAGTGATGGGGCGAAAAACGTATGAAGGGCTAGGCAAAAGATCCAAAGCTTATAAGAAGATTTATGTTTGCACCCGTCAAAATGAGTTGCCACTATATGAAAATGCTGAAATTATTCACTCACCAGAAGAAGTATTAGCTGTAGAAGACTTGCACGTTGGAGGCGGTGGTGATATTTTTCGCTTATTCTTGCCGTATACAGATGTGATTTATCGTACGTTGATTGATGCGGAATTTACAGGAGATGCTTATATTGGCGAAATTGACTTTAGTGATTTTGAGCTAGTAGAAGAAATCCCCGGCGTATTAGACGAAGATAATATTTATCCCCATGTCTTTCAAAAATGGGTGAGAAGACAAAAATAAAGCAAACCCATCTCTTAAGTTGGGCATGTACCGCTTAATATGTAGAAGAAAACGAATAGCAACAAAACAAGACTAGGCACGGGAATTTTCCGTCCTAGTCTTTTGTTTGTGCTTTTTGCGTCATGAGGGTGCAACGGCCAACTGCGATTTTTTGCTCTTTTTGATAAACGGTGGCTTGCCAGACCTGAATCGTGCGGCCAACTTTATCAGGGATTGCGCGGATGGTTAATTCTCCTGAAGTGACTGCCCGCAAATGATTGACTTGTAAATCGACACCGACGCAATGTTCGTTTTGAGCGACATTTTGATTTGCACCTAAACTACATGCTGTTTCAATCAAGACACCGTTCATCCCTCCGTGCATGATGCCAAAGGGTTGTTTATGGATTTCACGGACGATAAGCGAAAGTTCGACTTTTTCTGGGGTAGTTTGCTTGATTTGGATATCGAGATGTTCTAATAAATTCATGGTATTCCTCCGTTTTTTTCTCATTATAGCAAAAAATGGAAGTATGAGGGTGGATTTGATTTGAGAAATTGCTTATTCACACATTCTTAGGATAATTTTGTATTTTCTTGTACGTAGTGAGTTGAAAATTGCAGTTATACAATTTTCAATGGATGAAAGATTTTGGGATATAAAAAAGGCTAGTCTATAATGTGTTAGCCTTTTAGTGTTTTTCTTCTTTCTTGTATGTAACTCTCAAACAATTGTAAATCTTCCTCAGATGCGTAATTTAAGATGAATAATTTACCAGATCGCTTATATGCTTGTTGATTGGTTTTTTCTCTGTTCTTTTCTCTATACTTACGGTTAGCGATGGTTTGTTTATTTTCTGATTGCATCGCTTGCACCTCTTTTCTAAACATGGTATATTGTAAATAGAAAAAGGTTAGCACCGTTTAAAAGACGGTTAGCGAGTAAACTATATAAAAATAGCCGTTAACTCAGCCAAAGTTAGGACGGCTATTTTTTATCGTCTTTATTGTTTATTAGCACGATTAATGTCGCAAAAGCAATCATTAGACTAAGCGCCTCATAAACAGACATTTTGCAATATCCTTTCTTTAGAATGCGTTGCAGAGTTGTTACACTCATAAGCACCACCCCCAGAAATGAGAATTGCTAACCGCCTTTAACTTTACTAACCTTATGGATAAATTGTAATGTATACGGTAAGCAAATGCAATAGTTTTTAACAAAAAAATATTTTACTCATACCATCGCCCTAGACCAACAAACTAGAGTGGTGGTTTTGCTTATTTATTTTGAAATTGTAAAAACTTAGATATATCAAGAGTTCAATTGCGCTTATTTATTATTGTTTTTTATCAAATCAATTTCTAAGGGGAATTTCAAGCGTTAAGGTTGTATTTTGTGTATAATTTAAATAAAGGACATTTTTGGCAAGTGCTTTGCGTCCAAGATGTCTAGTAATCAAAAACAATAAAGGAAGTGTCTATATGCGCGAGTGGAAAACAATTAAAGAGTATGATGAGATTTTATTTGAACAGTTTGAAAAAATAGCCAAAATTACGATTAACCGTCCACATGTTCATAATGCTTTTACGCCAAAAACAGTGGCTGAAATGATTGAAGCTTTTAGTATTTGTCGTGATCGTAGTGATATCGGCGTGATTTTATTAACTGGAGCAGGGGATTTAGCCTTTTGTTCTGGTGGAGACCAAAAAGTTCGCGGCCATGGCGGATATGTTGGCGAAGATCAAATTCCACGTTTGAATGTTTTAGATTTACAACGTTTAATTCGCATTATTCCAAAACCAGTGATTGCGATGGTCAAAGGCTGGTCGATTGGTGGCGGAAATGTATTGCAACTTGTTTGTGATTTAACTATTGCCGGTGAAAATGCTAAATTTGGTCAAACAGGTCCGAATGTCGGAAGTTTTGATGGTGGATATGGTTCTGGTTATTTAGCGCGTGTGATTGGTCATAAAAAAGCCAAAGAAGTCTGGTTTATGACGCGTCAATATACGGCCCAAGAAGCGTTAGAAATGAATTGGATCAATAAAGTTGTGCCTGTTGATCAAGTAGAAGACGAAGCGATAAGTTGGGCACAAGAAATGTTGAAGAAGAGTCCACTCGCTTTACGTATGATTAAAGCAGCGATGAATGCGGACACAGATGGTTTAGCGGGCATTCAACAATTAGCAGGCGATGCGACATTACTATACTACACGATGGATGAAGCCAAAGAAGGTCGTGATGCCTTTAAAGAAAAACGAGAACCAAACTTTGACCAATTTCCAAAATTCCCATAAAAAATATGCTAGCTGGTTGACTCAACAAGCCATGCTTCATCCTGAGCGGCCAGCATTTTTCTATGAAGAGCAAGTCCACACTTTCTCTGAGTTGCAGCAAATTGTCCAAAGGTATGCCTATCATTATAAACAAGAATTACCTAAAGATAGTACGATTGTGGCGGTATATGGCAAGAGCTCCCCAGCGTTTATCTATACGGTTTTGGCTTTGTGGGAGCTTGGGGTGACGGTTCAATTTTTAAATATGCGTCTGACTGAGAGTGAATGTCGTGTACAGTTACTAGATAGTCAAGCTCAGGCGCTGATTGTCACTGACCAGAAATTGGCTGTTACATTTGCTCCTTGTGTGTTGATTCAAGCACCAAAGACTCAAGAACTTCAACCTGTAAAAAAAGAAGACTGGTTCGACTTAGGCTATCAAACCAATCAGGTCGCAAGCATTATGTATACTTCTGGGACGACCGGCAAGGCTAAGGGTGTGCGACAAACATTTGGTAACCACCAAGCAAGTGCCATCGCTACGAAGAAAAGCTTATCGTTGACAGCGGATGATTGCTGGTTAAATGTTATGCCACTTTATCATATTAGTGGGATTTCGATTTTCTTGCGTAGTTTAGTGATTGGCTTGAGTGTACGTTTGTTGCCTAAGTATGCTGCCGAGCAAGTTCATCACTGGTTGAAGACGGGGCAAGTCACTGTGGTTTCTGTTGTGACGAAGATGTTACAAGATTTATTAAGTCTAACTAAAGAAAGTTATCCCGCTAGTTTGAAAGGCATCTTACTGGGTGGTGGACCGGTGCGCGCAGAAGTTTTGGAAAAATGTATAGCCTATCAATTGCCAGTGATGCAATCTTATGGGATGACGGAGACCTGTTCACAAATATTTGCCTTACCCTTTACCTATTCTCTAGAAAAACTGGGTTCAGCTGGACTCCCTTTATTAGATGTGCGATGTAAAATTGAGCCAGTGAACGAAAAAGATAGAGTTGGTGAAATTTTAGTGAAAGGGCCAAGTATTACTCCGGGGTATTTGCACGGATTGGCTAAAGAACGGTTTGATGAACATGGTTATTTTCATACCGGAGATTTGGGTTATCTGGATGAAGATGGCTTTTTGTTTGTAAAGAGTCGCTTAGGAGAGCTAATCATTTCTGGTGGCGAAAATATTTATCCAAAAGAAATCGAGGACTGCCTATCACGACATCCGCAAATCCAAGAAGTCGCGGTAGTAGGAGAAGCAAACGAAAAATGGGGGCATGTCCCGGTTGCTTATTTGAAGTTAGCTACAGACGATTTTGATAAGTCACAATTAAATCAGTTATTAGTAACACTTGCCAAGTATAAGCGACCACAGACTTTTTATGTTTTGTCCGATTTTCCCAAAACTGCAAGTGGTAAAATTCAAAAGTATCAATTATCTCAAATAGAAAGAGTGAAAGTATTCGATGCAAACTTTCAATAATACGATGCAACAAAAAATTTATGTCTGGCAAGAATCAATCCCGAAATTTTCTGCCTTGTCGGTATTTGCAGCGGCGAAAAATAGTGGTTTACAGGCACAATTTTGGCAAACTCCAGAAGATGAAGTGCGTTTAGGCCTAGGCAAAGTGGCTGAGTGGTTTGGCTTAGATTTTGCACAAGTCCAAGCATTAAAAGATAAGCTTCAAGCCAGTGTAGAAGAAGTGAACGTGATTGACCGTCAACCATTGGCTTTATTTGGGGCTTTTGCGTTTGATTCTCAGCATAAGGGTGAAAGTATCTGGCAAGAGTTGGCCCAAGGATATTTTATCTTGCCTGAAATCATTTTGACGGATCAGTTACTAAGCATTTTGGTACTTGCTGAAACCAAAGCACAGGCACAAGAAAAGTATCTTCAATTAAGACAGCAAGTGGAGAATTTTTTAGGTTCAAATCAAGACTGGCAGGTACAGTCTGCTTTATCTGCCAATGCGACCTTTCACTATTTAGCTAAAGAAGCGTGGACGCATTTAGCACAACAAACGATTCAGATGTTAAAGTCTAGCCAAATATTAAATAAAGTTGTTTTGGCACGTAAAATGGCCTTTCATGCGACGGAATTAGTTCCAGGTCAGTTGATGGCAAACTTAGTCGCTTTGCAAAAAAATACGTATCGCTTTTACTTAGATGGACCGACGCGCCACTTTTTTGGAGCAACACCGGAACGCTTATTAAAAGCAACGGCAAGTGAGTATCTAACGGCTAGTGTTGCTGGAACGATTCGCCGTGGTCAGACACCCAAAGAAGATGCGCAATTAGCCAACCTTTTATTGAATGATGCGAAAAATACGAAAGAACACCAAATCGTTGTTGAAGCGATTCAAGGGAAATTAGCCCCTTTTGTAAATGGCCAAGTCGCATTAGGCCCAAGACAAATTTTAAAAAATGAGCAAGTGCAACATATCTTTTTAACATTAACTGGTCAACGACAAGAGAAAACTCGCTTTTTAGAGGTGATTGAAAATCTTCATCCAACTCCAGCTTTAGGCGGTAATCCCAAAGAAGCGGCCCTTACTTACTTGCAAGCAAATGAAAACTTGGATCGCGGATTGTATGGCGCACCAATTGGTTTTTATCGGTTGTTTGAAGATAGTGGTGAATTTGTCGTAGGGATTCGCTCGGGAGTCTATGGACAAGGCAAGGAAATCTATGGAGAATGTTTTGCTGGCTGTGGGATTGTTCAAGATTCTAATGCGGAGGAAGAATTTGAAGAAACCAAATTAAAATTTGAACCAATGAAACGGGGGTTATTAGGCCTTGAATAAGCAACAAGAAATGACTAGCTATTTGCGCTATTTAATTGCTGGGTTAAAACAAGGCGGTGTGCGTCAAGTTGTGATTAGTCCGGGTTCACGTTCGACACCGTTAGCTTTATTGGTCAAACGCGAGAAAGATTTGCAATATTTTGTAGCGGTTGATGAGCGTTCGGCTGGTTTTCTAGCGCTAGGATTAGCCAAAAGTAGTCAGCAGCCAGTCGCCTTACTCTGCACTTCAGGAACCGCTGCGGCAAACTTTTATCCAGCGATTTGTGAGGCTGAAGCTAGTAATGTCCCTTTAGTCGTCTTAACCAGCGACCGGCCACCTGAATTACGAAATGTTGGTGCCCCACAAACGATGTCGCAAAATCAGTTATATGCCGATCATGTGAAATTTTTTGTGGAGCTGGCTTTACCTGAAAGCACGCCGCTCATGTTGCGCTATAGTTTTTGGCAAGGATTCCAATTAGCGACAAGGGCGATGTATGATGTTAAAGGTGTCGTGCATGCCAATATTCCTTTAAGAGAGCCGTTATTACCTGATTTAACGCAAAATACACCGATTGACTTAAGTCTTTCACAAACGTCCACACAAAACTTGATTGCCCAAGGTTGGTTTCAGAAAAGAGGGCTCATTGTGTTAGGAAGTGAACGTAGCTTAGCAGAAGCGCAACTTGCTTTAACTTTAGCAAATCATCTAGGTTGGCCGATTGTGGGTGATCCGTTAAGTCAATTAGCTAGTTGCGATGGAGAGACGCAAAATTATGTTAAACAAGCCGATGTAATTTTTGAAGAGACGCGTGATTTACCTGAAGTTGAGGTGATTTTACGTTTTGGTAAGGTACCGGTGACAAAAAATGTGATGTTTTACTTGCGTGATAGTCAGGCGGTGCAAATCTTGGTCGATGAGACGCAACAATGGCCTGATTATCTGTATCGCAGTCAGTATCTTATCGCAGAATCGCTGACCGAAGTGGCCCAACAGCTTCTTCAAAGTACATCAAATAGAGACCAAGATTATCTGCAAGCTTGGCAAAATCTACAAAAACTAGCTAGTCAAGCCATTTATGAAACGAGAGAGCAGTTTGCTTTTCATGAGAGTCAACTGGCTATGATTTTGATGAAAACAGTAACGTATGGCGAACAGCTTTTTATCGCAAATAGTAATGCGATTCGTTTGGTGGACCGCTTATCAGGTGTTAGTGAGAATAGCTTTAAAATTTTTGGCAATCGTGGTGTCAATGGCATTGATGGGATTTTGTCAACGGTTGCGGGGCTGGCGATGCAAACCAAAGAGCGTACGTACTTATTAGTTGGGGATTTGACACTTTTCCATGATATGAATGGGCTACAATTATTGAAAGCTTACCAACTCCCAGTGACGATTATCCTATTAAATAATAATGCTGGCGGGATTTTCTCCTTTTTGAGTCAGCGTAGTTTAACAGCAGATGACTTTGATCCATTATTTGCGACACCACTTGATTTAGATTTCGCCCAAGTAGCCAAGACCTATGAATTAGCCTATCAAAAAGTTGAAAGTGAAGCGGATTTTGAACAAGCAATGGCCACTTCACGCAAACTGACTGGTGCAAACATGATTGAGTTAACCAGTCAGGCCCAAGTGCCCGTAGATTTTTGGCAAGCGGTGTTAAGTAACTTCAAGGAAAAGAGGATGAAAGGATGCCTGTTGTAATGGCCAATCAAGTTCGCTTTCATTATGAATATATCGGTTCCTTTCAAGAAGGTGTGCCTACGTTAGTCTGTCTGCATGGCTTTACAGGGACTCTACACACCTTTGATTTTTTGGCTGACCAATTACTTGGCGTGAATATTTTAGCACTAGATTTAATTGGTCATGGTCAAACGAGTGTGCATGTCCATACTGTGCATTACACGATGAGTCAGGTCGTAAAAGATGTACGTGCTTTTTTGGAAAAATTAGGCTTAACTGAGTGCTTCCTTTTTGGCTATTCGATGGGTGGACGTGTGGCTTTGGCTTTTGCAGTTACTTTTCCGCAAATGGTACTAGGCTTGATTTTAGAAAGTAGTACAGCAGGCATAAAAGAGGCAGTGTTGCGAGCAAACCGGCGAAAACAAGACCAAAAATGGATTCACTTGTTAAGGGAAGAGGGGCTTAAAGCTTTTGTGCTGCAATGGCAAGAAGTCCCCTTATTTGCCTCTCAAAAAGCCTTACCACAAGCTGTGCAAAAACGTGTCTATCAAGGGCGGATGAGTCAAAATCGTTGGGGGTTAGCCAATAGTTTAGCGCATATGGGGACTGGCGCGCAGCAAAATTATTGGTCACAGTTGGCGAAAATGGAGATGCCGCTATTATATTTAGCAGGTGAATTCGATGCGAAATTTTGTCAGATTGGTCAAGAAATAGTGCACTTATGGCAAAATCAAGCACAGTTGGAAATCATTAGCGGTGCGGGTCATTGTATCCATCTGGAAAATCCCAAAGCCGTGGTGGAAAATATCAAAAAGTTTGTGGAAAATGGTAAATCAAAATGAAAATTTCAAATATTACGTTATATCATATTCAAATTCCTTTTAAACAAGCAATTCAGACAAGTTACGGCCAATTAACGCATAAAGAATGTGTCGTGCTTACTTTACAATCTGACCAAGGATTAGTGGGTTTGGGGGAATTAACTGCCTTGCCACATCCGGATTATGTCCAGGAGTTTTTAGCAGGAGAATTATTGGTTTTAAAACGCTATTTATTGCCATTATTAGCCAATCAAGACCTCACACCGCAATCGTTTATGCAAAAAGCCGCAAAGATTCGTGGTCATCAGATGGCAAAAGCGGCGATTGAGATGGCCTTATGGGATTTATATGCAAAATCACAAGAGAAATCGCTTTCGTACTTTTTGCCACCAACTTTAAGCACGGCTCAGGTAGGTATTAGTTTTGGTATCCAGAACTCGCCCCAAGCCTTATTAGCTAAGGTCGATCAAGCAGTCTCTAAAGGCTATCAGCGAGTAAAAGTTAAGATTGCTCCAAATAAAGATTATGATTATTTAGCGCCTATTCGGCAAAAATATCCTAATCTATGCTTAATGGCCGATGCAAATGCGAGTTATACTTTGGCACAAACTGCTACTATCAAACAACTAGATGAACTAGATTTGGCGATGATTGAACAACCTTTGCGTGTAAGTGATTTTGTCGAGCATGCCAAACTGCAAGCACAACTTTCAACACCTATTTGTTTGGATGAAAATATCTGTCAAATGGATGATTTAAAGACAATGATTGCCCTTCATAGTGGTCAAGTGATGAATTTAAAACTTCCTCGTGTTGGCGGTCTGATTCCAGCTTTAGAAATGTTAGCCTATGCCCAAGCGCATCAAGTCAAAGTTTGGGTAGGTGGGATGTATGAAGCAGGGATTGCTCGAGCGTTTCATCTACATTTTGCCAGTATCAAGGGCCTTGATTTTCCAGCTGATTTAAGCGCGACGCAACATTATTTTGAACAAGATGTTATTACCCAATCTTTTGTGGTAGAAAATGGGGAGATTAAGGTACCAAAAGGTTTGGGGATTGGTGTGGAATTGGACCAACAAGTTTTAGCAAGATTTACTTTAAATAAATTTTCACAAAAAATCTAGCTAGTTTTCATTGCGAGTGTTATTATATAAAAGTGTAAGTAAATGTTACACTGTCACAACGGATTTTGAAGCGAGTAGGTTTTACCACTTTAAAATTCAATTTTTTAGTTGAGGTGAACATAATGGATGCAACAGCGTATCAACCACTTAATTTGTATACCAATTATCAACAAGCAGCACAAAATTATCCAACAACGCCTATTTTGTTGGATGAAGTATTACCGGCTTTTCCGGAATTAGGCTTAGAAAGTAATTATCAAATCAGTCACGAAATCATTGTGAAGCGTGCTTGTCAATTAGCCACTTTAGGGATTAAGGCACGTGATAAGGTAATTATGTACAAGAGCCCTAAATTCGATACTTATTTATTAGCGGTGGCTGCGTCTTATCTAGGTGCGGTTCCGGTGATGATTTCTTATCATTTTCCAACTGAAACCATGGAAGTATTCGTGGACCGTTTAGAAAAGCCATTTATTATTTATGATGATGAAACGAAAGAACGCGTACTTGCCATTAATAATTTAGATGCTGAACGTAAAATCGAAGTGAGCCGTCTTTTAGCTAGCGAGATTACGCCTGTGGAACAAGTCAGTCTTGATCCTGATGAAATTGCTTATATGACGCATACTTCAGGAACGACTGGGATTCCAAAATTAATTTGTCATTCTTATCATTCGATGGGTTGGCGTACGGTTTGGCAAAGAACGGTCTTTACGAAGATTGCAGAGAAAAAGTTGGTGGCTTTTCATATTTCTCCTGTTCATTCACGGTTTAATATTGGTGTGTCTTCATTGATGGCGATGGCTTTTCCGATGATGCCTTTAGCTACTTCAGATGGTAAAAAAGTAGCCAGTCTCATAGCAAAACATCAACCAATCGCATTAGAAACCCATCCAAATAATTTCGTGCAATGGAGTTTTACAGCAGCGAAACAACCAGAAAGTTTTGCTAGTATTCGTTATTATCATTCGACTTTTGATGCGATTAATAACAAAACTATGTATACTTTCTTAAAAGCGAGTGAAAAGCAAGAGCCAATCTTCTTACAAGTCTATGGTCAAAGCGAATGTGGCCCAATGATTCTAAAAGCGCATACACTTGCAACCTTACCAACAGATAATGCCCGTGATATGGGGGTAGGTTTAGGTGAGTTAACCAAAGCGCGCATTGCAGATGAAAAAGGCAATGTGCTACCAGCGAATCAAGATGGCCATATTCATTTCTTATCAAAAGGTCGTGCTTTGACTTATTATAAAGAAGACCAACGCTTTAAAGATAATGTTTACGGTGCTTGGTGGGATTCTGGTGATTATGGTTGCATGGATGAACAAGGCCATTTATACCTTAAAGATCGCCAAGTAGATTTAATCGAAAATATTGACAGCAACTTAGCTTTAGAAGACTTCTTATTAGACCATTTAGATTTCTTATCCGAAGTCGTGATGGTGCGTGATAAACAAGGACATGCCCAACCAGTGATTGCCTTAGCGCCAGATTGCGAAATGGACTGGGAGGCTTGGTGGCAACAAGTAGAAGATCTACCTCATCTCAATGCGCCAATGATTCGCAATTTTGATGATATTCCACGTACAGCGACGATGAAAGTCCGCCGTTTGTATATTGAAGAATTACTAAAAAATGAAGGATAATCAAAATTCCCCAGATAGAGTATTCAGCTTTTATCTGGGGAATTTTTTTACTTTTGTTCGAGATCAATGACGGTTTCACGTTTGATCAATTGATGAGGGACCACCATACGTCCGCTTGTTTGTTGATTATCATTGAGCTTATGTATCAAACTTTGGGTCGCCATCTTACCCAATTCAGCAACATCGACGTCGATACTCGTTAAATACGGATGAACGAGGGTCGCAAAAATCGAGTTGTTAAAACTGATAATGGATAAGTCATCGGGTACTTGATATTGATAGAGATTTAACAATTGGATAATACGCATCGCAAATAAATCATCAATCACCACTAAGGCTGTTGGTTTTTCGATTTTCAAAAGTTCTTCAAAATTGACATAGTCTTCTGGATGTTGAAAAGTCACAGCTGGTTTGACTTCAAGATTGGCTAACATCATCGCTTTTTGATAACCAAAGTAACGCTCGAAATATATATTTTCCTGCGTGGTATTGGTTATGAAAAGAATTTTTTGATGATGATGATCAATCAGATATTCTGTCGCTTGTTTCCCTAATAGTTGGTTATCATTGTCAACATAGGTAATTTTTTGCTCATGGTTATAAGGTTGTCCAATTAAAGTAAATGGTACCTCTTCATCCATCAAATAGCGAATAATCGGGTCATGGTTATCTGAATAAGTCAAGACAAACCCATCCACTTGCTTTTGGCGATGCATTTGCTGGACATTTTGCAACAAAGCGTCGAAATTCAAAGCAGTTGCAATTGCCACTGTCATACCTGATTGACGGGCTTCTTCATTAATGGTTTCAATCGTTTCTAAATAAAAAGGGTTGCCTAAGCGTTCCTTGGAGTCTAGTGGAGGCAAGATGATTCCAATAGCATTGGAGACTTGTTTACCAAGATTGCGCGCGGTTAAATTAGGAATATATCCCATATCATCCATAATGGCGCGGACTCGTTTTTTTGTTTCTTCCGAGATACTGGGGTGATCATTAATCACACGAGAAACGGTCGAAGTTGCCACACCCGCTCTTTTCGCCACATCTTTTACTGTAATACTCATTATTTTCCTCCCAATTAAAAGTAACCGTAACCATAGTATCAGAAAATATTCTCTTTTGCTAGTGAAAGAATACATTTGTACGCAACAATTGCATAAAAATGAGAAAAGGCGGTGCCCCATAAAAAGGTGCATCCGCCAAAAAGGTAAACTAGCTACCAGCCATTTTGTGAAACGATAGAAAGACAGAGAGAACAAAGTCTTTCTATCGTTATAAAGCAGGTGGCTAGCTCATTTATTAAAAGGAATGGATTAGTTTACAGAAACAGTAATTTTATCTGCTAATTCGTAGTCTTTATCATAAAGTTTTAGACTTAAAGTATCGCCACTTAATTTTTCCACAGTGACCGTTTCTTTATCGACTTTAATCGCTAGTAGACGACCGCGATAGTTGATATGGAAAGCATAGTCACTCCATGATTGTGGAACAAATGGGGCAAAGCTTAATGTTTCGTTGGCTGTCTTCATTTGGGCAAATCCTTGAACGATACCTAACCAGCTACCAGTCATAGAAGTAATGTGTAAGCCATCTTCAGTATCATTGTTGTAGTTATCCAAATCTAGACGAGCTGTACGTTCATACATTTCCACTGCTTTTTCTTCCATGCCTAGTTCAGCAGCTATGATTGCGTGAATACATGCTGAAAGAGAAGATTCATGGACAGTCATTGGTTCATAGAAGTTAAAGTTGTTGCGTTTTTGTTCTAAAGTAAATTGATCCTCAAAGAAGTAAATTCCTTGTAAAACGTCGGCTTGTTTAATGAAGCAAGAACGTAAAATCTTATCCCATGACCAATTTTGGTTCAATGGTAAGTCTGATTTGTCTAAGCTAGAAACTGGTCGTAAATCTTTATCTAAGAAAGTATCGTGTTGAACAAAGACATCTAATTCTTCATCGTAAGGGAAATACATTTTTTCGATGATATCTTCCCATTTCGCTTGTTCTTCAGTAGTAATTTCTAAGATAGCTTGGTCTTGGAAACGACGATAGCTTTCTAAGGTATATTTTAGAACCCAGCGTGCGATGTAGTTGGTATACCAGTTGTTGTTAATATTGTTTTCGTATTCGTTTGGACCAGTAACACCGTGAATCATGTACTTATCATTGCGTTTAGAATAGTGCACACGGTCAGCCCAGAAGCGTGCAATTCCTGTTAATACTTCTAAACCTTCTTTAGCAAGATAAGTTGTGTCGCCAGTATAGTTCGTATAGTTGTAAATCGCATAAGCAATCGCGCCATTACGGTGAATTTCTTCAAATGTGATTTCCCATTCATTATGGCATTCAACCCCTGTGAAGGTAACCATTGGATAAAGAGCACCAGCTAAACCTTGTTGACGTGCGTTATGATAAGCTTGTGGTAATTGATTATGACGATATTTCAATAAGCTACGAGTCACGCTTGGATCAGCTAAAGATAAGTATAATGGTACGGCATAAGCTTCAGTATCCCAGTAAGTCGCACCACCATATTTTTCACCAGTAAAGCCTTTAGGACCGATGTTTAAGCGTTCATCTTCACCGTAGTAGGTAGAGAATAATTGGAATAAGTTAAAGCGAATTCCTTGTTGAGCGGCATCATCGCCATTAATCACGACATCGGCTAATTCCCAACGTTTTTGCCATGCTTGAGCTTGTTCTGCTTTCAAGGCTTCATAGTCATTACCAAAAGCAGCATATAATTCAGCAACTTTAGCTACTTGTTCGTCGTCTTCAACATCACGACTGGTTACGATGACTACTTCTTTTTCAAAAGTAAAGCTTTCTCCTTGTTTTTTGTTAAAGACAAATTGATTGCTGATCATTAAAGGTGCTTCTAAGCTTGCTTCACTTTCAAAGTTGTGTTTCATTGCAGAAGTGACAGTGAATTGTGGGACACCAAATGGATTAGCGATAGTGCGGGCAGTGACATAACTAAAGCCATCTGTTTCTCCTTGTGCAACTTCTTCCCAGAAATGTTCATCATAGTTACTGTCTTCATTGGTTACATTATTGTCCAAGCTAGAATTAATTTGAATGGTTGCTTCTCCTTCAAGTACAGTTGCTGTTAGACGGATAAAAGCTAATTCTTTTTTCACGATACTTAAGAAACGCTCAAATTCAAAACGAACTTTACAATCGTCAAAAGCTACGACGAATGAGCGAGAAAGTAGGCCGTTTTGCATGTCTAATTCCATTTTGAAGTCTTGCGGATCAAGTTGAGCTAAATCTAATACTTGACCATTAACTAAGATTTCAAGGCTTAAGAAGTTCACTGCATTAATGACTTTCCCGAAATATTCAGGATAACCATTTTTCCACCAGCCTACACGAGTTTTGTCCGGAAACCAAACTCCAGCAATATAAGTTCCTTGATGGTGGTCTGCGCTATAAGTTTCTTCAAAGTTTCCGCGCATCCCCATGTAGCCATTACCGATACTAGTTAGCGATTCTTGTAGTCGGCGATTTTCTCTATCTAATTTTGTTGTGCGAATTTTCCATGGATCAATTTCAAATAATCGTTTAATTTGTTTCATGATATACTCCTCCGTTTATTAAGTCACCTATATTTTAAACGCAAACGGTTGCGCAAGTCAAGTAAAAATTGCAAAAAAATGAAAAAAATATTTTTGGGGTAAATATCAATGATTGACAATACTTGAATTGATAATTACTTGTTTGGGAATCGGTTGCGTTTTCAAGGTTGATTGTTTTGCAAAAGTTGTTTGTGATAGACTATGCATGTAGATGAGTTGAGGAAGGAAGCGATAAGATGAAAACAGTGATTTTTGATATGGATGGGGTATTGGTGGACTCTGAATATACCTTTTTTAAGAGTAAGTCTGATATGTTAGCTCAGGCGGGTCATCCAGTAGAAACGAGTTATCATTACCAGTTTATGGGCACGACTTTTACCTTTATGTGGGAAGAAATGAAAAAAGAATTTGATTTACCAAAATCAGTCGATGAATATATTCAAGAGATGAATCAACGCCGCAAAGCTATTTTTCAAGAAACTGGGGTCAAACCAATTAAAGGAGCAGTGGCATTAGTCAAGGCATTGCATCAGGCAGGTTTTAAGTTGGCTGTGGCTTCAGCATCACCGAGAAATGAGATTAAACAATATCTTACTGAACTAGGTATCATCGATTGTTTTAGTGCCTATGTGAGCGCTGATGAAGTCGAACGTGGTAAGCCTGCTCCGGATGTCTTTTTAGAAGCGGCTAAACGTATTATGCGCAATCCTAGTGAGTGTATTGTTTTTGAAGATACGAAAAATGGCAGTCGCGCAGCTAAAAATGCCGGGATGTATACGATTGGTTTTGCAAATCCCGAATATCCAAAGCAAGATTTATCAGCTGCCAATGAAGTTGTGACCGACTATCAACAAGTGGATATTCAACGTTTATTAGCATTGTAAAAAAACTCGTACAACCAGTCTGTCTGGGCGTACGAGTTTTTGGTTATTCAAATTGTTCATTCGGATATTTTTTCTTTAGTGCGGTTAAAATTAAGCGTTTCGCTAGGATTTCATTTCTAGCTAGGATAGGGCCGTGGAAGTAGCTCCCAAAGACGTTTTTGTAAATGACCCCTTCTGTTTGGTCTTGACCATTATTGCCTTTTCCTTGGATGACTTTGCCCAGAGGTTTTTCGCCTTTTCCTAGGAAGGTCATCCCATTGTGATTTTCAAAGCCATAATAAGTTTCATCAAATTCCTCATTATAAATCTCGGTATCGCCAATGAAACGATTATTTTCCTGGCTTAATGTATAGTGATCGAGTGCACCAATACCTTTAATTTGTTCGCCATGGGCACCGATATAGTAATGTCCAAGCAATTGATACCCACCACAAATGGCTAACATGACCCCATCATTTTCAATATAGCGAGTGAGTTCTTCCTTTTTCGTAGGTAAGTCTTCAGCCACGATGACTTGCTCAAAATCTTGCCCACCCCCAAAGAAAATTAAATCAAAATCATCCGCCTTAAATTCTTGATGGATACTGACAATTTCTGTTGTTAAGGTAATGCCCATTTTTTTGGCGACATATTGAAGCATCAATAAATTTCCGTTATCGCCATACGTATTGAGGAGGTTTCCGTATAAATGGCAAAGGTGTAATTCATAATTAGCCACGCTCCATCCCTCCTTTAATATAGCCTTTTTCAGCTAATTTTTTGCGTAATTGTAACACGGCTGTATAAGTTGCTAAGATATAGACATTTTCCGTTGGTAAAGTTACAATTTGTTCAATGACTTCATCTAGTTCACGGACCTCAGTCAGTTTATCTTCTTCAATTCCGGCAACCTTCAAGCGTAGGGCCATATCTTTATGTCGTTCTCCACCAGCAATTACTTGAGGAATCGCCATGTCGGCAAAGGCTTCATGATTGCCATCCCAAATCCAGCTGACATCAATTCCATCGGCATAGTTTGCATTCAATAGACAGACTAAAGAGAAAGGACGAGGAGCAAGACCAATCATATCAATGACTTGGTTTAGCCCAACTGGATTTTTCACTAATACAAGGGTGCATTTTTTATCTTTAATTTGGATGACTTCTTGACGACCAAAGACTTTTTCATCATAAGCTAGGCCTTTGCGGATTTTTTCAGGACTGACATGATAATATTCAGCCACCGCACAAGCAGCTAAAGCATTATAAATATTATACATTCCGCCCACTTCAATGCCGTATTCTTCCCCGTCAATTACAAATTTGGCATGCGTATTGCTCATTTCTTTCAAATCGGTTAATTGATAGGTTAATGTTGGACGTTTGAAATCACAGTTTGGACAGTAATATTTTCCAAGATTGGCATAGGTATTGAGTTTGTAGTGCAAGATATGATGACAATGTGGACAAAGCACGCCATCGGTATTGTAATGGGCCATCTGTTCCTGATCTTCTTGATGATTAAAGCCATAATAGATTCTAGGATTTACCGTGTCAATCGAGTTAAAGATAGGCGAATCTCCATTGGCTAAAATGGTCGCTTGTGGAGATTTTGCGGCACCTTCGACAATTAAACGATAAGTAGTATAGATTTCGCCGTAACGGTCCATTTGATCGCGAAAAATATTCGTAAAGACAAAGAGTTCGGGCTTAATGTATTCAGTGACTTTACTTAAAGAAGCTTCGTCAATTTCTAGAACGGCAAATTTTTTCTCGCCTTTTTTTACTTTAGCAGATAAAAAAGTAGAGACGATTCCTTGGACCATATTTGCGCCTGTTGGATTGGTTAGAACATGGTCAAATTCTTGTTTTAATATATTTACAGTTAGAGCTGTTGTTAACGTTTTGCCATTGGTACCAGTAACGACAACGACTTGATAATCTTTGGCTAAGTAATCTAATATTTGTGGGTCAATCTTTAAGGCTAACTTTCCTGGTAAGCTTGAACCACCTTTCATAAATGTCTTTAAAAACCATAAAGAGCTTTTACCGACAGCTGTGGCCAAAAGACTCTTGATACTCATAAATCTTCCTCCAATTGTTCAATTAACAGAACTATCATACCATAGAATGTCCCAAAAAGATAATGCGCATGAGAAGGTAAGCAAGATTTTAAAAAAAAAAAAAACTTTGCCTGATCCAATGTACTGCTTTCATTGAATCAGACAAAGTTTAGGGAATACGTGGTTAAATTCCGATAAATGGTGCAAAGATAGGTACGACAACCACCATCACTAAGCCAACGATTACTACAGCGATACTTGCCATGGCAGTTTCGGTTTCGCCTAATTCCATACTTACAGCCACTCCTAGAGCGTGACCAGCCGCACCTAGTGATAGACCTTGCGCGATTTCGTCTTTGATTCTAAAATAACGTAGCGCCATTTATAAGCGTTCATAATCTAACATCTCTTTTTATTTATGGTAAAAGTTTTTGTCTCATTTGTCTAGCAGCACAGCATTCTTTTAAATTTTTCCCATTTTCTAACTTTTTCCTTTATTCTTTCCATTATTTTCGCTACAATACTTATAGTTATGTAGATGTAAATGAGGTGGATAGCTTTTGTTAAAATTTTTACGTGAATGGGGCTCGCTTATTTTTATTGTATTATTGATTTTGGCCATTCGTCTTTTTGTCTTTGTGCCCGTAACTGTAAAGGGCCATTCGATGGATCCGACTTTAGCAGATGGTCAAAAGTTAATTGTAAGTAAAGTATTTCAACCAGAACGATTTGATATCATTACGACAGTCGAGCCTAATGATCAAAGTAAAGTAGCCGTCAAGCGTTTGATTGGGTTGCCTGGAGATACGCTTGAATATAAAAACGATCAATTATTGATTAATGGTAAAGCTTATAATGAACCTTACCTTAAAGATTTTAAAGCAAAATTTGCGAAAAATCGTTTGCAAGAAGAGTATAGCTATTCTGCAAGTTATCGCAATAAGGCTGCTACAGTCAGCAATTTCACGCAAGATTTTTCAATAAAGGTACCTGAGGGAAAATACTTTGTGATGGGGGATAATCGCTTGGTGTCACTGGATAGTCGTGAGTTTGGCTTTATTACGAAAAAATTGATGCGTGGCGAAGTTGTATTACGCTACTATCCATTTAATCAGATAAAAACATTTAAAGATTAAATACACTGAAAAGGATATTCAAAGCTAATCATTGTTAGCGAGGATATCCTTTTTGTTATCGTTTGTTTGAGACAATTGCAAGCAAGCTTGAAGTTTTTAAGATTCCTAAATAGATTGGCTTGCACGAAAGCTAGAGTATCAAGTATAATACTAAAGGAATGTTTGAGGAGTGAAAAAATGGCCCAATTATTTTTTAAATATGGTGCGATGAATAGTGGAAAATCCATCGAAATTTTAAAAGTCGCGCATAACTATGAAGAGCAAAATAAGCCAGTCGTACTTATGACTAGTGGTCTAGATACGCGTTCTGGTGTTGGAAATGTAGCTAGTCGCATCGGTTTAGAACGGACAGCCATTCCAATTTTTGATGAGACTGATGTATATGAAACGATTGCCAATTTAGAACAAAAACCTTATTGTGTATTGATTGATGAGGCACAATTCTTGAAAAAACATCATGTATTGGCTTTTACGCGCGTAGTTGATGAGTTAAATATTCCTGTGATGGCCTTTGGTTTGAAAAATGATTTTCGCAATGAATTATTCGAAGGTTCACAGTATTTATTGCTTTATGCCGATAAGATAGAAGAAATGAAGACGATTTGTTGGTTCTGTCATAAAAAGGCAACGATGAATTTACACTATATTGATGGAAAGCCTGTCTATGAAGGTGACCAAGTACAAATTGGAGGCAATGAAGCGTATTATCCAGTTTGTCGCCATCATTACTTCCATCCTGAAATGAATAAAGAAGATAGCAACGAAAAATAAAAATGAATAAAGGAGAAACAGATGTACGATCAATTACAAGCAATTGAAGACCGTTATGAAGAATTAGGCGAATTATTAAGTGATCCTGAAGTGATTGCGGATACTAAGCGTTTTATGGCTTTGTCAAAAGAAGAAGCGAATACTCGCGAAACTGTGGAAACTTATCGCCGTTATAAACAAGTCGTGCAAGGAATAAGTGATGCCGAAGAAATGCTAGCAGAAAACTTAGATCCTGAAATGACCGAATTAGCGAAAGAAGAATTAGCCGATTTAAAGAAAGAAAAAGAAGAATTAGAAGCAAAAATTAAAATCTTATTACTACCAAAAGATCCAAACGATGATAAAAACATTATTATGGAAATCCGTGGTGCTGCTGGTGGAGACGAAGCAGCTTTATTTGCGGGTGACTTATTCAATATGTATCAACGCTATGCTGAATCTCAAGGTTGGAAAGTCGAAGTCATGGATGCGAATATCACAGGTATCGGTGGGTATAAAGAAGTAATTATGATGATTACTGGTGATAATGTCTTCTCCAAATTAAAATACGAATCAGGCGCTCACCGTGTCCAACGCGTGCCATCTACAGAATCTCAAGGTCGTATTCACACTTCTACTGCAACGGTTGTCGTGATGCCAGAAGCTGAAGAAGTCGAAGTTGAAATTGAAGACAAAGATATTCGTACAGACATTTATCATGCATCAGGTGCCGGTGGTCAGCACGTCAACAAGACTGCCTCTGCGGTACGTTTGACTCACATCCCAACTGGAATCGTGGTTGCCATGCAAGATGAACGTTCACAGCTAAAAAACCGTGAAAAAGCGATGAAAGTATTACGTGCACGTGTCTATGACCAAATGCAACAAGAAGCTCGTAGTGAATATGATGCAAATCGTAAATCAGCTGTCGGTACGGGAGATCGTTCTGAACGCATTCGTACTTATAACTTCCCACAAAATCGTGTCACAGATCATCGCATTGGTTTAACCATTCAAAAATTAGACCAAATTTTATCTGGTAAACTAGATGAAGTCATTGATGCATTAATCGTCTATGATCAAACTTCAAAATTAGAAGAGTTGCAAAATGGGTAAAAATAGTTATCGAGAAGTCCTAGCTAGGGCTTCTTCGTTTTTAGAGCAAAATCAATTAGAAGGTCATATGATTGAATATGTATTCTTGCAACGCAAACACTGGAATAAAACCGATTATCTTTTGCATATGCATGAGACAATAACTGCAGAAGATCAAAAGCAAATCGATGAGGATATGGCCAAGCTATTAGCCCATTATCCACCACAATATTTAATTGGCAGTGAAGCATTTTTGGATTATCGTTTCAAAGTGACTCCGGATACCTTGATTCCACGTCCTGAAACCGAAGAATTAGTAGAAAAGTGCTTAAAGTTAACGCAAAAGCAAGCACATCAAGCTTTAAAAGTCGTGGATGTGGGGACCGGAACAGGTGCGATTGCGATTAGCTTAAAAGATAAACGGCCCACTTGGCAGGTGTGCGCAGTGGATTTATCCTCGGCTGCATTAGAAGTTGCGCAAGAAAACGCCCAACAAATTGGTGTGGCACTTGAGTTTGTTTTAAGTGATTGCTTAGATGAAGTAGCAGGCCCGATTGATGTTTTAATTTCCAACCCGCCTTATATAAGCCAAGATGAATATGAATTAATGGATGTCAGTGTCCGTGAGTTTGAACCCAAAATGGCCTTATTTGCGGAAAATAATGGCCTTGCGATTTATGAAAAACTTGCCAGACAAGCACAAAGTAAGTTAGCTAAGGATGGCAAGATATTTTTAGAAATTGGTTTTATGCAAGGTCCTGCTGTAAAAGAACTATTTCAAGCAGCCTTTCCAAAAAAGCAAGTTTCGATTCATCAAGATTTATTTGGTAATGACCGAATGATTGTGGTGGAATAGTGGATAAGTGGATATCTTTTCCACAAGATGAGGATAATTAAGTAAGAAATGTGTATAAATCAAGAAATGTATGTAAAAAAGGATGTGGATAAGTTGTGGATACAATCATATATCAACAGGATTTAGCGACACCGGCAAAGTTATTAAAATCAGGTCAAGTAGTGGCTTTTCCTACAGAGACGGTGTATGGATTAGGGGCGAATGCTTTGGATAAAGAAGCGGTTAAACAAGTTTTTGCGGTAAAAGGTCGTCCCAGTGATAATCCGCTGATTGTCCATGTAGAAAGTTTTGAACAGGCAAAAAAATATATTCAAACGATACATCCTTTGGCCGAAAAACTCGTCCAACAGTTTTGGCCAGGACCCTTGACCTTAATTTTTGAAATTATTCCGGGCTCTTTGCCACAAGAAGTAACAGGTGGCTTGACGACCGGCGCTTTTCGGATGCCAAATGCAAAATTGACTTTAGATTTGATCCATCAAGCTGGGGTGCCGTTAGTTGGACCGAGTGCCAATACTTCAGGAAAGCCTAGTCCTACTTGCGCTGCCCATGTCTATCATGATTTGCAAGGAAAAATTGCTGGCATTGTGGATGGGGGTAATTGTCAAGTTGGGGTAGAGTCTACAGTTTTAGATTTGAGTAATCCTGAAGCAGCACCAATGATTTTAAGACCAGGTGCCATCACGAGGGAAATGTTAGCATATTTTCTGGATATGGAGATTCTTTTGGACAAACATTTAGTCAAAGAAAGTGAAACCCCAAAATCACCTGGCATGAAATACAAACATTATTCACCCAATACACCAGTGATGATGGTTCAACCAGAAAATCTTGCCAAAGCCGTCGCTGATTTGAAAGCGCAAGGTAAGAAATTAGGCTTATTGGCTAGTCCGAAGCAATTAGTAGGCCTAAATGCTGTGTTGGTTTCAGCTTATGAAGATGAGTCTGTTGAAGCGGCGACAAAAGGCTTGTTTGCAGGTTTGCGTGCCCTAGATGAACATGGCTTGGATTTGATTTTAGTCACCACGACTGCGGAAACTGGGTTAGGTCAAGCCTACATGAATCGACTAAAAAAAGCCGCCGGACAAAAGTGGTATCAAGGATAAAATCGTGGCGAGTAGGGATAACTTACTCGCCTTATTTTATGCTCTATGAGCTGCTTAAACAAGACTTTTGGCACCGAAAAGCGTTATATTACTTAACGTTTGTTATAGACAGCTGGTAGGGTATACTCCGTTTGCACAGTTAATGGCATTTTAATGCCAGATTTGGTACCTCTTACAACAAACCCGTTGAGAAAAAAATATGAATGATTATAATAATTGAAGGGGTGTGGTATGGATATTCAGATTATTGAGCACATAAAAGCAACATTAAGAGTAGTTATTCAGTGTAATAAAATTGATGATGAAGTAATGAGATTAAAATCATATATCGAATCATTTGACAGTAAATTGTACGCCCAAAAAGACGGTACACAATTTTTGGTAAATTTATCAGAAGTATTATACTTTGAATCTGTAGATAATCATACATTTTTATACACGCAGGAAGATATTATGGAAATCAAACAAAGATTATATGAACTGGAGGAAATTTTATCCGATAAAGACTTTGTCAGAATTTCAAAGTCATTTATTGTAAACATAAATAAAATCCGTTCTCTAAAACCAGAGTTAAATCGTACCATTTTAGTAACGTTGTGTAATGGAGAGTTATTATATATTTCTAGAAAATATGTTCCGTTTGTGCGAAAATTATTATCAATATAGGAGTATGGCGATGAAAAACAACAAAAATGATATCATAAAATTTTTCGTTTGGATGAGAAATGGAATTGCTTTTTGCACGACGTGGCTTCTTATCATCTGGATAGCATATTGTCATATTTCCAATCGGCAACAAATTTCAATAAGTATGTTAACTAAACTACTGTTTTTTGTGATTGGTGGCGTGCTGATTTTTAATATTGTTTTTACAAAGGTTTTCATTAAAAATTGGACTTTCACAAAAAGATTAACCTACTTTATGGTGTTGCTTAGCTTATACGAGTGCTTAAATTTCTATTGGATGGGATTTTTTAGCGGTATAGGGACATTTATTCAGTGGTTAGTTTTTATCGGAATAATATGTGTTCTTTATTTTATTTGTATTGCAATATACCAGTGGTATAGCAATAAGCAAGGAGAAATTTATACGCAAGCCTTGATAAAATATCAACAACAAAGGAGAAATGCAAATGGGAAATAGAAAAGAGTTAGTATCATCATTGCAAGAACTGAGAAAAGATAATATAAGAAAACAAAAAAGAGGATTGCATTTTATTGTCGCTTCTGTTTTCATTTGGATAGCAGTCTTAGGTATCCATATTTCCTCATTGCCGATTTTGTCAAAGAATTTATTCACCTTTTGTTGTTCAACTCCATTAGTTCCGTTGGCTTTTTTACTCTCTAAAATTTTGAAAATTGATTTTCAAAATAAAGAAAATCCACTTTCAGGATTAGGGTTGCTTATTTCACTTAATCAAATGTTATATATATTGATTGCTATGTGGGTATATGCAGTTATGCCAGAAAAAATGCTGATGGTTTATGCTATTATTTTTGGAGCCCACCTTTTACCATATGGTTGGCTATATCAATCAAAAACATATTATGTTTTTTCTATTTTGATACCGATTATTGTATTGTTGCTTGGTGTATATGCTCCGACATTTTTTATAGCGGTATTTATGCTTATCACAGAGATAATTTTCTGTAGCTTGTTAATTCTTGAAAATAATAAGGTTAAGTGTTATGAAACAAAGGTAAATTGAATCCGTCAGTGCTTGAATTTTATAATGTGTTTGATATTCCTAGTAGTTGGCAAAATAAGGAAATAAAAGTTACTATAAAATGCTGTGATGTTTATAATCATTTTATTAACGGAACAGGTGAAGAGTTTTACTTGAATTCTAACAAGTCTAATATAGCTAATTTAGGATAATAAAAGAGAGTTATCAACCGTTTTATGCCTAATAATATATAAAGAGTATCTACAATTCTATATCCTAACAGAATGTAGATACTCTTTTTCATTTCCAAAAACCAAACTTTTTCTTTTTGATTTCTTCAACAGAGTATAATTTGATGAGTCTACTCATTTCAGTAGTTAGATTTCCATAAAGTAAGGAATAATTAAATCCTAAATTTTTCGCTGCGGCTTGAAGATATAGATTATATTCCTCGACTGTTAATTTTTCTGGCTTTTCAGACATACGCATCACCTCAAACTAAGTATAACATATTTCGTTGAAAAGGTTTACATCAAAATGCTAAGATTATTTCACATACAATCAGTGCAAAGTAGCTGATTTTTATTCGGTTTTATGCTAGAATTTAAGCAACTACTTGAGATTTTTACTTTCAGTAGCATTTTTTCGTCAGCAAGCACACCTTGACTGATAATATTTTTAAAAAGGAGTGTCCTACTTGGATTATAAGGCATTTGACCCAGAATTATGGCAAGCAATTGAAAATGAAGGAGTTCGTCAACAAAACAATTTGGAATTAATCGCGTCTGAAAATATTGTTTCTAAAGGTGTTTTAGCAGCGCAAGGCAGTATTTTAACGAACAAATACGCAGAAGGTTATCCAAATAAACGTTACTATGGTGGTTGCGAATTTGTTGATGTTGTGGAAACTTTAGCTATCGAACGTGCAAAAGAACTTTTTGGTGCAAAATTTGCAAACGTGCAACCTCACTCTGGTTCACAAGCAAATACAGCTGCTTATTTAGCATTAATTGAACCTGGGGATACTGTTTTAGGAATGGACCTTTCAGCAGGCGGACATTTAACACATGGTTCACCTGTTAACTTTAGTGGCAAGACTTACCATTTTGTTGGTTATGGCGTTGATCCTACTACTGAAGTCATTGATTATGAGGTTGTTCGTATTTTAGCACGCGAACATCAGCCAAAATTAATTGTAGCTGGGGCCTCTGCTTATTCAAGAATAATTGATTTTGCAAAATTTAGAGAAATTGCCGATGAAGTAGGCGCAAAATTAATGGTCGATATGGCGCATATTGCTGGTCTGGTTGCCGCTGGTTTACATCCAAATCCAGTACCATATGCTGATATCGTAACAACAACTACGCACAAAACTTTACGCGGTCCTCGTGGGGGCATGATTTTAACGAATGACGAAGAATTAGCGAAAAAAGTGAATTCTGCTATTTTCCCTGGCATTCAAGGTGGCCCATTAGAACACGTGATTGCTGGTAAAGCTGTGGCATTTAAAGAAGCGCTAGATCCAAGTTTTAAAGAATACGCCCAACAAGTCATTAAGAATGCTAAGGCGATGGTGGATGTCTTTAATAATGAGCCTAAAGCCCGCTTAGTTTCTGGTGATACAGACAATCATTTATTACTAATGGAAGTGACCGGTTTTGGTCTAAATGGTAAAGAGGCCGAACATTTACTTGATTCAGTGAATATCACAGTAAACAAAAACTCTATTCCATTTGAAACATTAAGTCCATTCAAGACAAGTGGTATCCGTATTGGTACACCTGCGATTACGAGCCGTGGCTTTAAAGAAGAAGATGCCGCTAAAGTCGCTGAGTTAATCGTTAAAGTCTTATCAAATAAAGAGGATGCCGATGTGCTTGCTCAAGTCAAACAAGAAGTGAAGAATTTAACTGATAAATATCCAATTTATAAATAGTTCTAAAGAAACAGGTTTCATTTTTGAAATCTGTTTTTTTTTTAGAGTTAGAGTAAACCTTTTACTTAGGTGTTGAAAGTTTAGTGAGTTTCCTTTAGAATATAGTAGATAAAATAGTGACGAGGTGGAAAAAATGGGCAAATTTAAAGTAATCGATCATCCATTAATTCAACACAAATTAACGATGATTCGTGACAAAAATTGTGGTACTAAGGTATTTCGTGAAGTTGTAAATGAAATTGCGATGTTAATGGCGTATGAAGTTTCACGCGATATGCCACTAGAAGATGTTGTAATTGAAACACCAATTTGTCAATCAACACAAAAGACTTTATCTGGTAAAAAAGTGGCGATTGTGCCAATTTTACGTGCAGGTATTGGCATGGTGGATGGTATTTTAGAGTTAATTCCAGCAGCTAAAGTTGGTCATGTCGGAATGTATCGTGATGAAGAAACTTTAGAGCCACATGAATATTTCATGAAGTTGCCTGAAGATATTGATAGTCGTCAATTATTTGTGGTTGACCCAATGTTAGCAACAGGTGGTTCAGCAATTATGGCGATCGATTCATTGAAAAAACGTGGCGCATCTAATATCCGCTTTGTCTGTTTAGTGGCTGCTCCTGAAGGGGTTAAAGCTTTACAAGACGCGCATCCAGACATTGATATTTATACTGCTGCGCTAGATGAAAAATTAAATGAAAATGGTTATATCGTTCCTGGTTTAGGGGATGCTGGAGACCGTCTATTCGGTACTAAATAATCATAGCAATTTTGGCACTTCTTTGACAGTTATTTTGCTGCAAAGAGGTGCTTTTTTGTAGCTATTTTTGTAGAATAAAGTTGGAGTAAATCTGGAAAGTAGGAATTACAATGAAGCGAAAACCAATGAATGTAGTTGACAGAGCAAAATTTTGTCGGGATGCTGCAATCTTAAATGATGATAGTGAAGAAACAATTGCCATTTTGCGTGATTTTCAAAGTGACTCCTCTATTTTTTCTACTGCTAAGATTCCAATTTCTGAGTGGGCAACCGGGACATTGATTATGTTAGGAAAGCTGAAATATGAGGAAAATGTAACAGAAGATATGGACTATATTTTGGAAATCTATAAAGAATTCAAAAAAGAATATGAAAAAGGAAATTTGGAACTATAAGTCATAAAACAATTTTTTTTCATTAGCAAAGATGCTCAATTCAATGAACTATAGATTTAATAAAAAACCGTTGAACCTCATGTGGCTCAACGGTTTTATTGATATGCCAGCTGCAGGGCTCGAACCTGTGACCTACGCGTTACGAGTGCGTTGCTCTACCAACTGAGCTAAGCTGGCCTAAGACAAGAACTATTTTATTAAAAAACTCTTGTCTTGTAAAGGGGTTTGTCCATTTTTTTAGCAAAGTTTTTCGTAAATATAGTCATTCATGATAAAACCTTGACCAATATCCACATATCTCTCACCAGCACGGGTAAAGCCACGATGTTCATAAATGCGGATAGCTAGGGTATTTCCTTGATTGACATTGAGGTAGAGTCGTTTGCCTTTTGCTAATCGTTCATACCAGTCAAAAACTTGGCTAGAGAATCCTTTTCCGCGCGTATTAGCATGGAGATAGAGTTTGCTAAGATAGACTTCTTCTTCATAGGCTGTATATCCCACTGGTTTTGAGTCGTGAACAAGCAAAAAATAGTGGGCACCTTTTTTCATTTCATCTTCTATATTGGCTTGAGATTGGTAATTAGCCAACATATAAGCGACTTGATCTGCCCCAATAATGGGTGTAAAGACTTCCGACCAAATTTCCTTTAATAGCGGCATCAAAACAGCTAAATCCTTTTCGTTTTTCACTTCGACTAATTCCATTGCCGTCACCTCGCTTTTTTTCCATTATAGCACTTTGAAATATGGGCACCAATCTTTTTTTTAAATGGGCGTTGTGCTAAAATGGATAAGAACATATGTACAAGAAAGGAACGTTTATGTACGAGTATTTTATTGGTCGGGTGACAGGTATTTATCCGGCATATATCGTTTTAGAAGTGAATGGTATCGGTTATCAATTGTTATCTAGCAATCCGTATCGATACCATGTGAGCGAAGAAGAGGTAAAGGTTTATGTCCAACAGATTGTTCGTGAAGACGGGCATTTACTTTTTGCTTTTCAGACGATTGAAGAGAAAAATTTATTCTTACAACTAATCAAAGTATCAGGGATTGGTCCTAAGAGTGCTTTGGCGATTATGGCAGGTGATGATATGCATGGATTGATTCAAGCGGTTGAGCAAGGGGATGTGACCTACTTGACGAAATTCCCGGGTGTGGGTAAAAAGACCGCTTCTCAAATGGTGCTCGATCTAAAAGGTAAGCTAGGCGAGTTAAATCAAGAAATCACGCTATTTACGCCAGAAGTAGTCCAAACTGCGGATGGTAATCAAGCACTAGAAGATGCCTTGCAAGCATTAATTGCCTTAGGATATAAAGAAAAAGACGCGCAAAAAGTGAAAAAAGCATTGTCAGATGAACAGTTAACAACGGATGAATATTTACGCCGTGCATTGAAATTATTGATGAAAAAATAAAGGTAAAGGGGTGAAGATGTGGACGAAAGAATGATCTCGCCGGAAATGATGGATGACGAAATGTATCTGGAAAAATCGTTAAGACCGCAGTATTTTACACAGTATATCGGTCAAGAAAAAGTGAAATCACAGTTACAGATTTATATTCAAGCGGCTAAACAACGAGAAGAAGCCTTGGATCATTGTCTATTATATGGTCCGCCTGGTTTAGGGAAAACAACCATGGCGATGGTCATAGCCAATGAGATGGGGGTAAATATCAAGACGACAAGTGGTCCTACCATTGAAAAGCCTGGTGATTTAGTGGCGGTATTGAATGAATTAGAGCCCGGCGATGTCTTGTTTATTGATGAAATTCATCGTTTACCGCGAGTTGCTGAAGAAGTGTTGTATTCGGCGATGGAAGATTTTTATATTGATATTATGGTTGGACAAGGCACCACAGCCCACCCAGTTCATTTTCCGCTGCCACCATTTACCTTGATTGGCGCAACGACGAGAGCGGGGATGTTATCCGCACCATTGCGTGATCGTTTTGGGATTATTGCGCATATGGAGTATTATCAAGAAAGTGAATTAAAAGAGATTGTCTTGCGTTCGGCAGATATTTTCCAAGCTGAAATCGTGGAAGAAGGGGCGTTAGAGATTGCTAGACGCTCACGGGGGACGCCGCGAATTGCCAATCGTTTACTAAAGCGAGTCCGTGATTTTGCACAGGTTCAGTCAGACGGAGTAATCAAACGTCAAATTGCTGATCAGGCTTTGACTTTGCTCCAAGTAGATAAAATTGGTCTAGACTATATTGACCAAAAATTATTAAAAACCTTAATCGAAGTCTATCACGGGGGTCCGGTTGGCTTGAATACTTTGGCGGTTAATATCGGTGAAGAGCCTGATACGGTAGAGGATATGTATGAGCCTTATTTGATTCAATGTGGCTTGATGAAACGCACTTCACGTGGACGGATGGCAACGCATTTAGCTTATGAGCATTTTGGCTATCCGATAAAAGAAGATTAGAGGAACAAACAGTGAATACGAAAGAAAAATTAGCACAGGCCTTAAAGGAAGCTTGTCAGACACAAAAATTAGATCAAATTAAAATTCAAAATTTAACACAAATGGCAGGCATTAACCGTCAAACTTTTTATTATCACTTTAAGAATATTGAGGAATTATTTAGTTGGGTTTATGTGAATGAGGCATTGGTTCATTTAAGAATTGATTCGCTGTCTTTAGATAATTGGGAAGAGCAAGCTTTGAAGATGTTGAAAGTGATTCATGCGGATGGTCGTTTTTATCAAACTATTTTAAAGACACATCATCACTTGTTTTTAGAAAATTTCATGCAGACAGTTCAACCCGCGTTCGTGCGCTTATTTATGCAGATGGACGTCAATAAAGAGTTATCTCGTGAAGATATGGAGTTTTATTCCCGTTTCTTTTCTTATGGTTGTACGGGCATTTTAGAAACGTGGATTCGCGATGATTTTCCGCAGTCAGCTTTTGAAATTGCGGTCCAACTGTATCGCTTAGCAACGGATATGGAATTTTTTGCCTATCGTATTTATCAGGAAAAAGAATAGGAGGCCTTTATGACAAAAGTATTGATGGTTTGTTTAGGAAATATTTGCCGTTCTCCAATGGCTGAGGGTTTGATGCGTGATTATTTAGCTAAAAATCAGTGTTCAGATATTAAAGTGGCTTCTGCAGCGACTAGTACTTGGGAACATGGCAATCCAGTGCATCCGGGGACGAAAAAGGTGCTTACTCGCTTAGGAATTGATACTTCAGCGATGTTTTCCACGCCGATTACGACACAAGATTTTTATGAATATGATTATATCATTGGTATGGATCATCAAAATGTGAAAGATTTATTAGCTAGAGCCCCTCAAGATTGTAAGGACAAGGTCTATTTGTACTTAGATGTTGTGGATGGCTATCAAGGAAAAGAGGTACCCGATCCATGGTATACGGGTGATTTTGAGGAGACATATCGATTATTATCACTAGGGTTAAAACCTTGGTATGAAAAGATAAAATAAGAAAAACGGACGAGTTTATCCATTGGATAGGCTCGTCCGTTTTTACAAGGAGTTAAAAAATGAAAAAGTGTTTTTATAGGGTTGTTTGTTGGGATATCTATACTATACCTAGAAGTCGTGAATTTTTTGTGAAGAGAATAAGACGATTTTAAAAAGAATGAAAAATGCTTCGACGAACAGCTATATCTTTATAAAGAAAAAAAGCTAGTCGGACGTACCAACTAGCTTATAGAAAGGAGTTAAAATGAAAAAATGTTTAAGGGTTGTTTTATTGGGATGATTTTATTATAGGTAAGAGTTGTGAAAAATATATGAATAAAACACTAAGAAATATTTGACTTTTATTAAAGGAAAAGTAAAAAGGCTGGAAAATCCCAACCTTTTTGCGTTTTATAATTTTTCTTTGATAAGATAGATGCCTAAACCAAGAATCAAACCAAATGCTGCAGGCACAATCCAGCCCATACCAATACCAAAGAATGGCAAAGTATTTTTAGCAAATTCAATAATTTTTTGGGTTATGTTAGCATTTTGAATCCACGCTGGCGAACTTTGTAGGCCATCGATTATTGCAGGAATAATCGTAAATATCGTCACTGTTTGATAAACGATTGGATTGTTTTTGAATAATGGGCCACTAACGCCTAATAGTACTAAGATAATGGCTAAAGGATATAGAAACATTAACACTGGCGTACTATAAGAAATGATGCTTGTTAAGCCGACATTCGCGATAATACATGGAATAATAGAAACACCAGCAATTAAAGTCGAATAACTTAATCTTGGGAATAATTCGGCAAAAGTTTCAGAAAAGGCGGTGGTTAAGCCAATGGTTGTCTTCAAACAAGCCACGACAACGATTAAAGCTAGGATGATACTTCCACCTGTTCCTAAGTAGTAATGTGCGATTTGAGCTAAGGCAATACCACCATTTTCACTTAAGTCAAATTTACCCATGCTCATTGTTCCCATTAAACTTAAGAAAGAATAGATAATTCCCATTAATAGTACACTTACTGCACCTGATTTAAAGGTATCAGCGGTAATGGTGCTTTTTTTAGTGACGCCTTTATTTTTTAAGGTATTCACTACGATAATCCCAAAAGCTAAAGAAGCCAAGACATCCAAAGTGTTATATCCATTTTGGAAACCAGTAAAGAAGGCATGATCACGATATTTTCCAAGTACTGTGATATCATGAATATTAGCCATTGGTTTGACAAAGGACATCACGATTAAAATAGCTAAAAGTACTAAGAATAACGGATTTAAGAATTTTCCCACATAGTCTAATAGCTTACTTGGATTGCGTGAAAACCACCAAGACAAAGCGAAAAATAGAATACTAAAAATTGCTAAGAATAAGGTCTTTTGGTTTTCCGCGACAAATGGGGTTAAGCCGATTTCAAAGGAAGTAGCTGCTAGACGAGGCATTGCAAAAAACGGCCCAATCACTAAATATAATGCGACGGTAAAGAAGTAGCCATAACCTTTATGTACGCGTGAAGCTAAGTCAAATAAGCCATTTTCACCGGAAATCCCGATAGCAATAATTCCTAAGAATGGTAAACCGATTCCAGTGATTAAAAAGCCAATAATCGCTGGCCAAACGTTGGCACCGGCTTCTTGTCCCATGTGCACAGGGAAGATTAAGTTTCCTGCTCCAAAGAATAATCCGAATAACATGGAACCAAGATACAAATAATCTTTTGATGATAATTTCTTTTCCATTTTAAACCTCTTTTCAAAAAGAATTGAGTAAATTGTATCTAATTTTGCGAAAAATGGCAATCCTATTTATTTTAGATAGAGTTAATTTTAATGATACTTTCATCAAACATCAATAAAATATGTTGATATCATTTGCGTTGATATTTTTTATTCTCATTTGTCAAACGATGACATAACGTCTTAACTAAATATTCTGAGTTATTTATTAAATTAATGAAAAAAGACTAGCCAAATGCGACTAGTCTTACTTTACATCCGACTATTTATCGTTAAGGACACGATGTAAGAAGGCTTTGGTACGTTCTTCTTTTGGTGTATTGAAGATTTCCTCTGGAGTTCCTTCTTCAGCGATGACTCCTTTATCCATGAAGATTACACGGTCAGAAACTTCTTTAGCAAAGGCCATTTCGTGGGTAACAATAATCATGGTTAAACCAGTTTTTGTTAAGTCTTTCATGGTTTTTAAAACTTCGCCGACCATCTCAGGGTCAAGTGCGGAGGTTGGTTCATCAAAGAGCATGACATCTGGATTCATAGAGACCGCACGCGCAATCGCCACCCGTTGTTTTTGGCCCCCTGATAATTGTGCAGGTTTTGCATTTAAAAAGCGGGACATACCGACTTTTTCAAGGTTTTCAAGGGCAATTTTTTTCGCTTCTTCACGATTTCTCTTTAATACAGTGACTTGTCCAGCAATACAGTTCTCCAATACATTCATATTATTGAATAGATTAAAGGATTGGAAAACCATCCCTAAATGGGTACGATATTTTGGCAAATCGTATTTTGGACTTAAGACATTTTCACCTTTATAAAGAATTTCGCCATCGGTTGGTTTTTCAAGTAAGTTGATACAGCGTAAAAGGGTGGATTTACCTGAGCCAGAAGAACCGATAATCGTGACAATTTCACCTTTTTTCACTGCTAAACTAACATCTTTTAAGACTTTATTATTTCCAAAACTTTTTTTCAAGTGGTTAATTTGAATAATTGCAGACATGTCTAAATCCTCCCTTATTTTTCTTCGTCCATTGGTACATAAGCGCTAGGTCCATCAATTTTCTTTTCCAATAAGCGTAATAGGCTTGTTGAAGTTAAGGTCATCACTAGGTAAATCACAGCGACGATGGTGAACGTTTGGAAGAACATGTAGTTAGTTCCGGCACTAGTAGAACCTGCAAAGAATAAATCCGGCACACTGATAACACTTAACACCGCGGTATCTTTAATGTTGATGACTGTTTCATTACCAATGGCTGGTAAGATATTGCGCAATACTTGTGGTAAAACGACTTTCATCATGGTTTGACGGTGGTTCATACCGATAGCTTGTGCGGCTTCGAACTGACCTTTATCTACAGCGAAGATACCTCCACGCACGATTTCTGTCATATAAGCACCCGTGTTAATCGAAACAATCAATAGCCCGGCAACGACGCGGTTTAAATCAATGTGAAAAGCTAGGGCCAAACCATAGAAGATAACCATCGCTTGTACCATCATTGGCGTACCACGGAAAACTTCAACATAAATGGTAATAATCGCATTTAAAAATTTTTGGAAGAAACGCGCGACAGGATTTTCTGAAGTAGGTAGCGTTCTAAATACCCCAATTAACAAACCAATAATCGTTCCTACAAAGGTTGAGAAAATCGCAATTAATAAAGTCATGCCCGCACCTTTAAGGAATAGGGTACCGTATTGACTTAAGATTTGTTTGAAAGTAGCCATTAAACCAGTGTCTTCATTTTCATCAGTTGAAGATGGTTGGTTTTCAATCGCAGCATCCATTAATTTCGTACGTTCTTTAGCTGATATTGTCGCTAAAATTTGGTTGACTTTTTGTACATCGCTATCTCCTTTACGCATTCCAACAGCGACTTGTACATCTTCTGGATTGGTTTTAAAGCCTTTATCATCGGCAAACTCAATCATTTTGAAATTTTTATTGACATTGCTTGCAGTGACGCCTTCTGGTCTTTCGCTCACATAACCATCAATAATTCCTGAAGCCAAGGCCACACGCATGCTTGAAAAATCTTTTGAAGCTTGTTGTTTTTGGACATCAGGGATTTGATCGATAACTGTGTAATGGAAAGTATTCAATTGGGCAGTAATTTTTGCCCCTTTGAAATCGTCAATCGACTTAGCATTGGCATATTTTCCATTTTTTTGTGTTACCATAACTAAATGTGATTCGTAGTAAGGGTCAGTAAAATCAATTTGTTTGGCGCGTTCGGCTGTTGGACTCATCCCTGCAATAATCGCATCTAATTTGCCGGATTGTAAGGCAGGAATTAAGCCATCCCAAGAAGTAGGGATAATGACTAATTTTTTGCCTAAGCCATCGGCAATGCGTTTGGCAATTTCGACATCATAACCGCCAGCGTAGGCATTTTTTTGACCAGCAATTTCGACTGCATCATGTTTATCGTTGGTTTGTGTCCAGTTAAATGGCGCATATCCAGCCTCCATTCCGACTCTAAATTCATTGGCAGGAGTTTTATCATCGGCAAATACTGGTAAACTATTGACAAATAAGGTAATCAGTGTCAGTAAAAAGAATAAGCCTGCACGTTTTTTCATTTGAAATTCCTCTTTTCTTATTTTTTTGAATCATTTCACTTATTAAGAAGTGGTTGAATAAATGAAAGGAAAATTAACTACCTCTTTTAGCTAAACAAAAAAGCAGCCCTTTCTATGCTTAGAAAACGACTGCTGAAATGACTACAATCCTTTTCACTAAACATAGCTCATCTTAGAAAACTAAGACAGTGTGCAAATTATTCACTTGCACCCCAACACATTCTTTCAAGCAATAAAGAATGGTTTCGGCAGTATTTCCTAGACTTACTTCCACGTCTTGCTTGACTCCATAAGCTTAATAAATCCTGCGACCTCTACTTTTTAAGTGAAGGAAACTATTCAATTAATTCTTTTATAGGGTAGTTGAAAAGTTGTGTTTTGTCAATAGAAATGTAAAGCGAATTTTCATATAAACGTTTTCATGAAAGATGATAATTTTTACAAACTATTTTCTGAAATTTCTGTCAGGATGGATAATCAATGATATAATAAGGGAAAAGAAGAGAAAGTAGGGGATAAGATGGCAGCAATTACGATAGAAGATGCAGTGAAGATGATGCAACAGACCAAACATATTACTTTTCTAACAGGAGCGGGGGTGTCAACGGCTTCAGGAATTCCTGATTATCGCTCCTTAAAAGGCGTGTATCATGGACTTGATCAACCAGAGTATTTGTTGAGTCATACGTGTATGCTACGGGAGCCAGAAAAGTTTTATGAATTTGTCCAAAAATTATATCATCCTGATGCCAAACCAAATGTCATTCATGAAAAAATTGCCGCGATGGAAAAAGAGAAAGATTGTTGGGTGGTTTCGCAAAATATCGATGGACTACATGAAAAGGCTGGAAGTCAACATTGTGTGAATTTTCATGGCAATATTTATGACTGCTATTGTCGAAAATGTCATCAAAAGGTTGATTATCAAGATTATGTGCAATCCGATGTGCATCGTGATTGTGGCGGGCAAATTCGTCCAGGGATTGTGCTATATGAAGAAGGTTTTACCCAAGATGTGTTGGATAGTGCTGTGAATGCAGTGAGAAATGCGGATTTAATCGTGATTGTGGGGACGACTTTCCAAGTACATCCGTTTTGCGATTTAATCCATTATAAACGTGCTGATGCAAAAGTTTTAGTTATCAATCAGACCGCTATTTATTTGCCAATCCAAGCTTTTATGTTACAAAAGAATGCAGTAGAAGTATTTGAAAAATTATAAGAAAAAGGTGATGTTGTGAGAACAGAAAAAGAGAAAATGATTGCTGGCGAGTCTTATTTTTCAGGAGATGCCGAGTTAGTTGCAGATCGCAAACACGCAAGAAAAATGATGCGCGCCATTAATCAAGAATCAGATGGAAAAAAACGCAGCGAATTATTAAAACAAACTTTTGGCAAAACAGCACAAAACTTATATATGGAGCCGAATGTACATTTTGATTACGGTTATAATATTTATGTAGGTGAGAACTTTTATGCCAATTTTAATGCGGTGTTATTAGATATTTGTCCGATAACGATTGGCGATAATTGTATGTTGGCCCCTAATGTTCAATTATATACAGCTTATCATCCAATTGACCCTGTTGAGAGAAACAGTGGTTATGAAAATGGCGCGCCGATTACAATTGGTGATAACGTCTGGATTGGTGGCAATTCAGTGATTTTACCCGGAGTTACATTAGGAGATAATGTCGTTGTCGGTTCAGGTAGCGTAGTGACTAAGAGTTTTCCAGATAATGTAGTGATTGCGGGAAATCCTGCGAAAATCCTTAAAGAAATTCCTAAGAAAGAGGAAGAAACTGCCGAAAATCTTGATAAGTTACGCAAAACAATTGACCAAATTGACCGACAAATCGTAAAATTATTGGAAGAACGGATGGATGTGGTTTCGTCAATTGCGGATTATAAAGCAAAACATCAATTACCGGTTTTAGATGAGAATAGGGAAAAGGCTTTATTAGAAAAAGTTTCTAAGTTAGTTCACAAAGAAGAATATCAAGCAACCATTCGTGAGAGCTTTGATGATTT